>NZ_MWJN01000002.1:0-277066 GCF_002027145.1 Microbispora sp. GKU 823
CGGTCCGCCGGTGCTCCAAGGCGGCGTTGTAGAGCTGCCGGTGATCCTCAAGGCAGGCGGCGAGCGAGGCGGCCTGCCTGGCCGTGGGGCGCAGCAGGAATTTGAACGATCGGCGCACACCCACCTCCCCGGTCCTCCCACGTTCAGTCCTACGTTGAGTAATCAAATCACCACGCTACCGGAAGGCGACGACAAAACCCGGGGGGAGTGTCGGCGGATCCTGAAAACTGACCCCTCCGAGATCTTGGAGGGTGCTGAACGTGGAGGAAGCGCGGAATCACCGGTCAGCCCAAGCAGGCCGCGGATCAGCTCCTCAAGGCGGGCCTTCACCCGGCTACCCAGAACGGGACGACGGTACTTGGGACACCACACCACGTGGTACCCGAGGTCATGGGCCGCGCCGGGGGAGGCGCGCACCTGACGAGTCACACGATCACTATGAAAGCACCGCCCATCTAATCCACCAGGGAAAGGAACTCGCGATGAGCCCGGAGAGAAACCAGTCAGAGACGGCATTCCCCGTCACCTGAAGGCGACGGCCCCCTACCGAGATTCTGATGGCGGCCCCCGAACGGCTGACACGCCTGCGGGTCACAGGTAGGTGATGCCGGTCAGGGCCTCGGCGGCGGTCCACAGGCGCCGCCCGACACTCGGGTCGGCCGCCTCCGTGCTGGGACGGACCTCCACGACCCGGCCGCGCATCTCCCAGAGGCCGGAGGGCCCGAAGAACTGACCGCCGCGCACATTCGGCGCGGTCGCGGCGAAGAGCTGGGGCAGCGCCCCCCGCTCGGCCGGCTGCGTCACCAGCAGCCCGGCTCGGGCGAAGATCCGCCCGAGCCGGCCGCGGTGCTCCCAGGCCCGGGGGGTGAGATTGCTTCTGGACAGCCCGGGGTGGGCGACGACACTGACGACCGGCGAACCCGCGGCGCGCAGGCGGCGGTCGAGTTCGAGGCCGAAGACGGTGGTGGCGAGCTTGGAACGGCCGTACGCGCGACTGGCGTTGAAGTCGCGCCGCGACATCAGGTCGTCGAAGTCGAGATGGGCGTTCTTGTGGGTGATCGAGCTGAGGCTGACCACCCGTGCGGCGTCCGCCCGGCCGAGGTTGTCGAGCAGCAGGCCCGTGAGGGCGAAGTGGCCGAGCATGTTGGTGCCGAGCTGAAGCTCGAACCCGTCGGCCGTCGTGCGGGCGGGGCCGAGGAGGACCACGCCGGCGTTGTTGACCAGCAGGTCGATCGCCGGGAAGTCGGCGGTCAGGCCTTTCGCGAACGCGTGCACCGACGCGAGCGAGGCCAGGTCGAGCTCCCGCACCTCGATCTCGGCCCGTGGCGCGGAGCGCCGGATCGCCTCGCCCTCCCGCTCGCCGGCGGCGGTGTCGCGTACGGCCATCACAACGCGTGCGCCGTGCCGGGCGAGTTCGGTCGCGGTGACCAGGCCGAGTCCCGAGTTCGCGCCGGTGACGACGGCGACCCGGCCGTGCTGATCGGGGATGTGACTGGCGTTCCATTCGGTCATGGCGACGACGCTAGGACGGGGTCGCCGGGATTCGGTCGTACGCGTTTGCCTGGGAACGCCAGACCTACCTTCGGCGCGGACCGCACCGGCAGACTGTCGCTATGGCCGTCGACCATCCGTACGCCCGTGAGCTCGGCGACTTCCTGCGTGCCCGGCGCGGCCGGTTGCGCCCGCAGGATGTCGGGCTGGAGCCGGGGCCCCGGCGCAAGGTGGCCGGCCTGAGGCGCGAGGAGGTCGCGCTGCTGGCCGGGCTGAGCACCGATTACTACCAGCGCATGGAGCAGGGCCGGGAGGTGCGGCCCTCCGACCAGGTGCTCGACGCCATCGCCTCCGCGCTCGACCTCGGCGACGAGGAACGCCGGCACCTGTTCACCCTCGCCAGGGCGGCACGGCGGCCGGCGGCCGTCCGCACCCGCCGGACCCCGGAACGCGTGCCGGACAGCACCCGGCGCCTGCTGCACGTCATGAGCACTCCCGCGGTCGTGCTCGGCCGGCACCTCGACGTGCTCGCGTGGAACACGCTCGCCGAGGCGCTGCTCGGCGATCCGGACACCCTGCCGCCGGGGCGGCGGAACATGCTCATGGCGCTGTTCGAGGATCCCGGGACCCGTGCGCGCTGCCCCGACTGGGAGGCGACCGCCCTGCAGTACATCGGCATGTTGCGCGCCGCCGTCGCGACCGACCCGACCCACCCGCGCGCCACCACGATCATCGGCGAGCTGAGCATCCGCAGCGCGGACTTCCGCCGGCTCTGGGCGCGGCACGAGGTGCGTGAGACGGTCCACGGGACGAAGCTGTTCCGGCATCCCCAGGCCGGCGAGATCACCGTCGACTGGGACGTCTATCCCCTGCCCGGCGATCCCGGGCCGGTCCTGCTCGTCTACACGGCCGAGCCCGGCACCGCGGACGCCGAACGCCTCCAGCTGCTCGCGTCCCTGCACGCCACCCGGGTAACGCGGAAAGCCCAGGCCGAACGGCCTGGGCTTTCCGACGTGGTGCGCCGCCAGGGACTCGAACCCCGGACCCGCTGATTAAGAGTCAGCTGCTCTAACCAACTGAGCTAGCGGCGCAAAGCCCTTAGAGGTTATCGCACACCTCAGAGCAGTCCAAATCAGAGCAGTCAAAACCGGGCTAGAGTAGAACAACATTCGGTATCAGCGGTTGGGAGCGCACATGTGGTTCGCCTCGCCTGACGAGGTCCGGGGACGGCTGGCGGCCGTCGACTACCTTGCCGACGACGGCATCGCGACATCGGTGTTCCTGGCCGGGGCGCTGGGCAAGCCGCTGCTGGCCGAGGGACCGGCGGGAGTGGGCAAGACCCAGCTCGCGAAGGCCGTGGCGGAGGCGACCGGCGCGCGGCTGATCCGCCTGCAGTGCTACGAGGGCCTGGACGAGGCGCGGGCGCTGTACGAGTGGAACTACAAGAAGCAACTGCTGCGCATCCAGGCTGGCGACGACGCCTGGGACGACATCTTCTCCGAGGAGTTCCTGCTGGAGCGCCCACTCCTGAAGGCGATCAGGAGCGACGAGCCCACGGTGCTGCTCATCGACGAGACCGACAAGGCCGACGTCGAGGTCGAGGGACTGCTGCTGGAGATCCTCTCCGACTACCAGATCACGATCCCCGAGCTCGGCACGATCACCGCCGAGCGCCGGCCGTACGTCGTGCTGACCTCGAACGCGACCCGGGAGCTGTCGGAGGCGCTCAAGCGGCGCTGCCTCTATCTCCACCTCGACTACCCCACGCCGGAGCGGGAGCGCGACATCCTGCTCGCGCAGGTGCCCGCGCTGCCCGCGAGCATCGCCGACCAGCTCGCCCGTACGGTGGCCACGCTGCGGGCGCTGGAGCTGAAGAAGTCGCCGTCGATCGCCGAGACGGTCGACTGGGCGCACACCCTGCTCGCGCTGGGCCGTACGGAGCTGGACGAGGCGCTGATCGGCGAGACGCTGGGCGTGGTGCTCAAGCACAACTCCGACCAGGTGCGGGCCGCCAAGGAGCTCGGCCTGCCGTCCCGATGACGACGAATCCGGCGTCCCTCGTGGACCGGCACGTGGGGTTCGTCCACGCCCTGCGGGAGGCCGGGCTGCCGGTCTCCCCGGCCGAGGGGCTGGACGCGGCCCGCGCGCTCATGGTCGTCGACCTGGCCGAGCGGGAGACGCTGCGTGAGGCGTACGCGGCCACGCTGGTGAAGCGGCCCGCCCACCGGCCGGGGTTCGACCTGCTCTTCGACCTGTGGTTCCCGCCGGTGATCAGCGGCACCGAGGGCACCGCCGTCACCGAGGACGCCGAGCTGCGCGAGCTGCCCGAGCTTCGCGGGCGGCTGGCCGAGCTGCTGATGGGCGATCCGGCCGATCCCGCGTTCCGGGAGTTCGCCCGGGCGATGGTCGGGCGGTTCGGGCAGGTCCAGGCGGCCCCCGGCAGGCAGTCGTGGTTCTCCTTCCCGGTGCTGCGCGCGCTGTCGCCGGACACGCTGGTGGCCCGGATGCTGACGGCCATGCTCGACGAGCGCGGCGGCCTGCCGGAGAAGGTCGCCCGGCGGCACATCGCGCGGACCATCGAGGCGTTCACCGAGGCGGTCGCCTCCGACGTACGCCGCAGGATCGCCGAGGAGTCCGGCGTCGAGAAGATCGCCAGGTCGGCGGTCCGGCCGCCGATCGACCAGGTCGACTTCCTGCGAGCGACCGAGGAGGAGCTGGCCCGGCTGCGGCGGGAGGTCTATCCCCTCGCCCGCCGCCTGGCCACCCGGCTGTCGATCCGGCAGAAGCGGGGGCGGCGCGGGCGGCTCGACTTCCGGCGCACCGTGCGGGCCTCGCTGTCCACGGGCGGGGTGCCGCTCACCGCCCACCTGCGCCCGCCCCGCCCGCATCGGCCCGAGCTGGTCGTGTTGTGCGACGCCAGCGACTCGGTCTCCACGTTCTCGCACTTCACGCTGTTGCTGACGTTCGCGCTGCGGGAGCAGTTCACCAAGGTGCGGGCGTTCGCGTTCGTGGACACGGTGGACGAGATCACGGACCTGTTCGCCCCGGGCGCGGACGTGCTGGACGCCATCGCACGCCTGACGGAGGAGGCCGACATCGTCAGGTTCGGCCGCACCGACTACGGCCACGTCTTCGAGCGCTTCGCCGAACGCTTCCCCGACGCGGTCGGTCCCCGGACGTCGCTGCTGATCCTGGGCGACGCCAGGTCCAACTACCAGGTCCCGGCGCTGGGCACGCTGAAGCGGCTGGCCGGGCAGGCCAGGCACGCCTACTGGCTCAACCCCGAGCCCCGGGCCCAGTGGGACACCGGGGACTCCCTCGCCACGTCGTACGGCTCGGTCGTCCCCATGCACGAGTGCCGCAACGTCGCCCAGCTCGCCGCGTTCGTCGAGACGCTGGCCTGAGAGACGCCAGCCCGAATCGAGACCCTTCGCCCGAATCGATTCCGGCCCGCGTCCGCGTGCTCAGCTCATGCGGCGCAGGATGCGGGCCGCCGTACGGGCCAGCAGTTCGATCTGCTCCTCGGTGAACTCGGCGGAACCGTGGGTGCGGATCCAGCGGGCCACCCTGCCCGGGTAGGCGACGGTCAGCCCCTCTCCGTACAGCACGCCTCTCCTGGCCTTGATCTTCCCGCCGTGCACGGCGAGCACCGGGGCGATGGAGACCTCGATGCCGGTCTCCTTGGTCAGCAGCGCGGCCATCGACCCGGCGGCGGAGATGAGGCCCTTGGCGACCGAGGTGCCGAACTTCTCGTCGAAGAAGAGGCGCTCGCCGTACCGCGCGATCAGGGTGTCGGGCGACCACGCCTCGTTGTCCACGATCCAGACGCCGCCCGGCCCGATGACGAGGTGGTCGATCGACGCCTCGCCGGGCACGGCCCGCCCGTCCATCACCCGGTAGCCGTGCCGGCGCAGCCCGAGACGCAGCAGCCGTCCGGTGCGCACCTCGCCGCGCCGCTTGCCCCGCCACACCGCCGTACGCTCGTGCAGGCGCCAGGCGATGAACAGGTCGGTGCCGCCCGCGAGGGCGGCCAGCACGAGGCCGGCGGCGAACATGTTCAGCCCGAGCCTCGGGCCCACCAGGTTGCCGACGACGAACCCCGCGAAGGTGATCGCGGCCCGCACCCGGATCCGGTTCTTGCGTCCGGCGAACCAGAACGTCTCGTACAGGTTCTGCGGCGAGGCGCCGGTGAACTTCTCGTCCCTCGGGACATAAATGGACCCATTCGGCACGCGAACCCCCCACACTAGGCATGCGGCTTCCTCCGGGATACCCGAGCGGGAATCCCAACCCTCCTAAGGTGAGGGAAGTAGCGCAATTACGCCAGTGCCGACGCTTGACCGACCAGTCGGTATGCTTGACCCGAGAGACGAAGGAGGTCGGCATGGCCCGCCGCGCAGCCGGAGAGCACCGCGTAACGGGGGATCGCGTGAACGGGGAGCGCCCCGCCAACGGGTCCCTGGAGGAGCCGGTGCGGCAGCGCCTGCTCGCCGAGGCCACCCGGCTGTTCGCCGAGCGGGGTTTCGAGAGCACGTCGGTGCAGGAGATCGTCGCGGCGGCCGGCGTCACCAAGGGCGCCATGTACCACTACTTCGATTCCAAGGACGACCTGCTCCACGAGATCTACGCCCGGGTGCTGCGCCTGCAGATGGAGCGCCTCACCCGGTTCGCCGACGCGGAGGGCGCGGTGGCCGACCGGCTGCACGCGGCGGCGATGGACGTGGTGGTGACCACGGTCGACAACCTGGACGACTCCAAGATCTTCTTCAGGTCGATGCACCAGCTCGCGCCGGAGACGTACAAGAGCGTGCGGGCCGAGCGGCGGCGCTACCACGAGCGGTTCCGCGACCTCGTCGTCGAGGGGCAGCGCGACGGCGTCTTCCGCGACGACATCCCCGCCGAGATGGTGGTCGACTTCTTCTTCGGCTCGGTCCACCACCTCGGCACCTGGTATCACCCCGAGGGCCCGCTGACCGGCCAGGAGGTCGGCCGCCACTTCGCCGACCTCCTGCTCAACTCGCTGCGACCCTGACTACGCGGGCGCCGGGAGGTCCGCAGGACCGGCCAGCGCCTCGCGGTGGTCACCGGGCGTGCCCAGCGCGATCTGGTCGGCCTTGGCCCGCTTGAGGTAGAGGTGCGCCGGGTGCTCCCAGGTCATCCCGATGCCGCCGTGGAGCTGCACGCACTCCTCGGCGGCGTGCACCGCCACCGCCCCGCAGTGGGCCTGCGCCACCGCGACGGCCACCGCCGCGTCGTCGCCGAGCGGTCCCCGCCGCGGGGGGCCTCCGCCAGCCGGGCGGCCGCGTTGCGGGCCGCCGCCCTGGCCCCCACGACCTCCAGCCACAGGTCGCCAGCCGGTGCTTGACCGCCTGGAACGACCCCACCGGCCGGCGAACTGCCGGCGTTCCTTCACGTACGCGACCGTTGTGGTGAGGCACCACTCGGCGACGCCGAGCTGTTCCGAGGCGAGCAGCCCGGCGCCGCGTGCCAGGGCCTCCCACACCCACGGCACCTCCAGCCCGTCGGCGCGGGCGACGATCCGCGCCGGCGCCGCCCCGAACGACACCGTGGCGATGGGCCGGGTCACGTCGAGCGAGGTGACCGGCATGACCCGGACCTCCGGGGACGCCTTCACCGCGCACAGCCCGGTGCCGTGTGCCAGCCGTACCGGGACGAGCAGGACGTCGGCGATCTCGGCGCCGATCACCCCGGTGACCGTGCCGGTGACCGTTCCGTCCTCTCCGAGGGTCGCCACCGGAGCCGGCGGCGCGTACGGCGAGGCGGCGAACGACACGGCGAGCGCGGCCGTCGCCTCCCCGCCGGCCAGGCGTCCCAGCAGCTCTCCCGCGATGTCTCCCCCGGCCGTCAGCAGGGCCTGGGTGGCGAGGACGGCGCTGCTCAGGAACGGCACGGGCGCGACGGCGCGGCCCAGCTCCTCCAGCACGACGGCGGCCTCGCGGGCCGAGGCGCCGCCGTGGTGGGAGGCGGAGCCGCCGAGCTCCTCGGGGATCAGCAGCCCGGCCACGCCGATGTCGCGGGCCAGCGCCTTCCACAGCTCCGCGTCGTACGGCGTGCCCGACTCCGCGCGGTCGAGCACGGCGGACGGGGAGCACTTGTCGGCGAGCAGGTCGCGCACGGCGGCCCGCAGCTCCTCCTCCACCTCCGTGTACAGCAGCGTCATCGGGGGAGGTCCTTCCAGGCGACGTCCTTGTCGGCGCGCGGCTCGGCGGGCAGGCCGAGGACGCGTTCGGCGATGATGTTGCGCAGGATCTCGGAGGTGCCGCCCTCGATCGAGTTGCCCTTGGCGCGCAGGTAGCGGTAGCCCGCCTCGCGGCCGATGAAGTCGACCTTGTCGGGGCGGCGGAACGTCCAGTCGTCGTAGGCCAGGCCGTCCTCGCGCAGCATCTCGACCTCGATGCCGGACAGCTCCTGGTGCAGCCGGGCGAAGGCCAGCTTCATGCCCGACCCCTCCGGCCCCGGATGCCCGGCGGCGAGCTGCTCGCGCAGCCGTACGGCCGTCAGGCGCATGACCTCCGAGTCGACCCAGAGCCTGAGCAACCGCTGGTGCAGGTCGTGGGTGCGCAACTCGGGCCGGGAGCGCCAGGTCTCGGCGACGACGCCCATCATCGTGCGGCGGGCGGGAGTCCCGCCGATCGCCACCCGCTCGTTCATCAGCGTGGTCTGCGCGACCCGCCAGCCGTCGCCCACCTCGCCCAGCCGCAGCGAGTCGGGCAGCCGCACCCCGGTGAGGAAGACCTCGTTGAACTCGGCCTCACCGGTGATCTGGCGCAACGGCCGCACCTCGACGCCGGGGGCGTGCATGTCGCAGACGAAGTAGGTCAGCCCGCGGTGCTTGGGCACGCCCGGGTCGGTGCGGGCCACGAGGATGCCCCAGCGGGCGGTGTGGGCGCTCGACGTCCACACCTTCTGGCCGTCCACCACCACTCGTCCCCCTCGCGTACGGCGCGGGTGGCCAGCGTGGCGAGGTCGGAGCCGGCGCCGGGCTCGCTGAACAGCTGGCACCACACCTCCTCGCCCGTCCACAGCGGCCGCAGGAAGCGCTTCTTCTGTTCCTCGGTGCCGAAGGCGAGGATCGTCGGGGCGGCCATGCCGAGGCCGATGCCGATCCGGCCCGGCTGGTTGTCGGGCGTGCCCTTCAGCTCCCGGTCGGCCACGGCCTGCAGCTCGCGGGGCGCGCCGAGCCCGCCGAGGCCCTCGGGGAAGTGCACCCAGGCCAGCCCGGCGTCGAACCGGGCGCGCAGGAACTCCAGACGGTCCATGGCCGCCGGGTCGTGCGCCGCGAGGAAGGCTCTGGCGCGCTCGGCGACCGACGCCTCATCCCATGCCACGAAATATCACCCCATGTATTTCTTGAGCTCGCGGTAGGCCAGCGACCGCTTGTGAACCTCGTCGGGCCGTCGGCGAACCGCAGCGAGCGCGCGCCCGCCCACAGCGCCGCCAGCGGGAAGTCCTGGCTGACCCCGCCGGCGCCGTGCGCCTGGATGGCCTTGTCCAGGATCCACTCCACGGTCGCCGGACCGGCGATCTTGATGGCCTGGATCTCCGTGTGCGCGCCCTTGTTGCCGACCGTGTCCATCAGCCAGGCCGTCTTCAGCACCAGCAGGCGCAGTTGCTCGATGCGCACCCGCGACTCGGCGATCCAGTCCTGGATCACCCCCTGCCGGGCCAGCGGCTTGCCGAACGCCTCCCGCGTGAGCACCCGGCGGCACATCAGCTCCACGGCCCGCTCGGCCATGCCGATGAGCCGCATGCAGTGGTGGATGCGCCCCGGCCCGAGCCGCGCCTGGGCGATGGCGAAGCCGCCGCCCTCCTCGCCGATCAGGTGGTCCACCGGCACCCGCACGTCCTCGAACACCACCTCGGCGTGCCCGCCGTGGTCGGCGTCGTCGTAGCCGAAGACGGTCATGCCGCGCCGTACGGTGAGACCGGGCGTGTCGCGCGGGACGAGCACCATGCTCTGCTGACGGTGCTTGGGCGCGTCGGGATCGGTCTTGCCCATCACGATGAACACCCGGCAGCCGGGGTTCATCGCGCCGGTGATGAACCACTTGCGGCCGTTGATGACGTACTCGCCGCCGTCCCTCCTGATGGAGGTCGCGATGTTCGTCGCGTCGGAGGAGGCCACCTCGGGCTCGGTCATCGCGAAGGCCGACCTGATCTCTCCGGCCAGCAGCGGCTCCAGGTATTCCTTGCGCTGCCACTCGCTGCCGAACTCCGCCAGCACCTCCATGTTGCCGGTGTCGGGGGCGGCGCAGTTGGTGGCGGGCGGCGCGATGGCGGGTGACCTGCCCATGATCTCCGCGAGCGGCGCGTACTGCAGGTTGGTCAGCCCCGCGCCCTGCTCTCCCGGAAGGAACAGGTTCCACAGGCCGCGCGAGCGGGCCTCGGCCTTGAGGTCCTCCAGCATCGGCGGCGGGCTCCAGCCACTGGCGGCGGCCTGTTCGTGGAAGGCGTGCTCGCCCGGGTAGACGCACTCGTCCATGAACTCCAGCAGCCGTTCCCGGTAGCGGTTCGTGGTCGCGTCGAACCCGAAGTCCATTCAGACCTCCATGAGCCCGCGGGCGACGATCGGGGCGACCTGGTCGCCGACCTCGGCGAAGCCCTCCCCCACCGTGAGCCCCTTCGTGTATCGGAAATGGATGCCCTCGGCGATCACCGCGAGCTTGAAGCAGGCGAGGCCGACGTACCAGCCGAGCCGGGACAGATCGCGGCCGGACGCCTCCCCGTAGTGGGCGGCCAGCTCGGCGCCGGGCGGCACCTCCCCGGCCGAGCCCCGGTCGAGCGAGGAGACCTCGCCGTACAGGAGGAACAGCGCCAGGTCGGTGAGCGGGTCGCCGAGCGTGGACATCTCCCAGTCGAGCACGGCCCGCACCTCGCCGTCGGCGACGAGCGTGTTGCCCAGCTTGAAGTCGCCGTGCACGATCGCCGGCCTGCCGGAGGCGGGCACGTCGCGGGCGAGCCGCTCGTAGAGGTCGTCGATGCCGGGCACCTCTCGGCTGCGCGAGGCGTCGAGCTGCCGCTTCCACCGGGCGACCTGCCGCTCCAGGAAGCCGTCGGGCCTGCCGAAGTCGCCGAGTCCGACGCTGTCGGGGGTGATCGAGTGAAGCGCGGCCAGCACGTCCACCAGCCCGTGGGCGAGTGCGGGGGTGAGCGGCGGCTGCCCGCCCTCGACGTGCTCCATCACGTAGAAGGGCGCGCCGACGACCTCGGGGTCCTGGCACAGATGGTAGGTGCGCGGCACCGGGACACCCGTGTCCTGGAGCGCGCTCATGACCCGGTATTCGCGGCCCATGTCGTGCGCCGTCGCCAGGACGTGCCCGAGCGGCGGCCGCCGCACGACGTAGGTGCTCGTGCCGTCACTGACGACGTACGTCAGATTGGACTTGCCGCCCACGATCAGCTCCGCGGTGAGCGGCCCTTCGGTCAGGCCCTCGCGCTGGAGGTGCTCGGCGAGGCGGGTGAGGTCGAGGCCGGGCGGGTCAGCGTTCACGCCGTCAGCGTACCGACCAGACGGTATGTATGTCGACACGGCCACGGCGAAGTGGTCCTCGCCGTTCCGCCCCAAGTGGCCATCCGCCCGCGGCCCAGGTCGGCGATAACGTCGGGCGCATGACCGCGAAGATGCCCGCGCCGGCCGTGCTCGACGGCCGCGCCGTACGCCTTGAGCCGCTCGCCCCCGGCCACGTGCCCGACCTGTTCCTCGCCGCGCAGGACGAGGAGGTCTGGCGACACCGGACGGAGCCCGTGCCGCAGACCGAGGAGGACATGCGCCGCCTGGTGGACAAGCTGCTCGCCGACCCGCGCACCACCCAGTTCGCGGTGGTCCTCAAGGAGACCGGCCAGGCGATCGGCTCGACCGGCTACTGGGACGTCGGCGGCTTCGACGAGAGCGTGGAGATCGGCTCCACGTGGTATGGCAGGGCCTACTGGCGCACCGCCGTCAACACCGAGTGCAAGGTCCTGCTGCTCGACCACGCCTTCACACTGGGGTTCGTCCGCGTGGTGCTGAAGACCGACATCCGCAACCTGCGGTCGCAGGCGGCCATCGAGCGCATCGGCGGCGTACGGGAGGGCGTGCTCCGGCGGCAGTACCGCCGCGCGGACGGCACCTGGCGCGACAGCCCCCTGTATTCGATCCTCGACGACGAGTGGCCGGCCCACCGCGCCCGTCTGCTGGCCGCCCGGCGCTGACGGCCACGCCGTGATCGGCGGGGTTCACGTTCCCGAGGCGATGCGGAGGAGCTCCCGGAAAGCGGCGTCGAGCTCTTCGAGGGTCGGCACGCCCCCCGCCCCCACGACCGCGTCGAACAGCAGCCCTTCGACGTAGGCGACCATCTGCCGGCCGTGCCGCACCGGATCGGGCGAGCCGGCGGCGGCCAGCGCCGCGACGGCCTGCTCCCGGAACCGGCGCCCCATCTTGTCGTACATCGTGCGCAGCTCGGGGCGCCGGCTCGCCTCCAGCGCCAGCTCGTATCGCGCGATCGTGGTCTCGCGGTGCACGGTGATCGCCGCGTGCATCGTCCTCGCCATGAGTTCCGCCAGCCGCGCCACGTCGACGGCACCCTCGGGCATCCCGCGACCGGATGGCATCGCGGCGGTGAACACGGCCTCCTCGCGCTCGGTGAGCCGGGCCAGTGCGAGCTCCAGCAGCGCCGCCCGCGTGCGCGCGTGGTTCGAGGTGGAGCCCGGCGGCAGCCCCGCGACCTCGTCCACCGCACGATGGGTGAGGCCGCGCATCCCCCGCTCGGCCAGGATCGCGATGGCCGCGTCCGCGACGAGGACCTCCCGCTGACTGCTCACCCCCTCATCGTAGAGGCGGACTACAGCTGTAGTAAGCTCACTACAGATGTAGTGACGAGGAGGCGGGCATGGCGCACGCGGTGGTGATCGGGGCGGGCATCGGCGGGCTGACGGCGGCCCTCGCCCTGGCGCGCAAGGACTGGTCGGTGACGGTCCTGGAACAGGCGGCCTCGATCGAGCCGGTGGGCGCCGGGCTGGCGGTCGCGCCCAACGCGCTCCGGGCGCTCGACGTGATCGGCGTCGGGGACGAGGTCAGAAGGCTCGCCGCCATCCAGGGCCAGAGCGGCATCCGGACGCCGGACGGCCGCTGGCTGTCGCGGACCACCGCCGAGGCCGGCGCCGCCCGGTATGGCGACCCCATCGTGCTGCTCGCCCGGTCGGCGCTGGTCGGCATCCTCGCCGGACGCCTGCCGCAGGGCGCCTGCGGGTGAACACGCGCGTCGCCTCGGTGGACCCGGCGACCGGCCGCGTCACGGTGCCGGGAGCGGAGACGATCGAGGCCGACCTGGTCGTGGCCGCCGACGGCATCCGGTCCCGGACCCGCTCGGCCCTGTTCCCCGGCCATCCCGCACCGGTCTACGCGGGCGTGACGAGCTGGCGGGCGATCGTACCGCTGCCCGGCGTGACCGGAGCATCCGAGACCTGGGGGTCGGGGCTGGTCTTCGGGGTCATGCCGCTCGCGGGCGGTCAGGTGTACTGCTACGCCACCGCGAAGGTTTCCGCCGGCCTGCGCGCGGCGGACGAGAGGGACGAACTGCTCCGGTTGTTCGGCCGCTGGCACGACCCGATCCCGGCGCTGCTGGCCGCCGCCGACCCGGCCGCCGTGCTCCGCCACGACATCCACTGCCTCGACGCCCCGCTGCCCGCCTTCCATGCCGGGCGGGTCGCGCTGCTGGGCGACGCGGCCCATCCGATGACGCCCAACCTCGGGCAAGGGGCCTGCCAGGCCATGGAGGACGCCGTCGTGCTCGCCGACCGCGTTTCGCCCGGGAAGGACCTGTCCGCCGGCCTTGCCGCCTACAGCCGGGAACGGCTGGCGCGGACGACGCCGATCGTCCGGCGGTCGCGGGCGATCGGCCGGCTCACCCGGTGGAGCAACCCGCTGGCGGTCGCCCTGCGCGACGGCGCGATGCGCGCGGCGGGCCGGCTCGGGCCCGGCGTCGCGTTGCGGCAGGGCGACCAGATCTTCGTCTGGTCGCCCTGAACGGCCGAGAAGATCGAACGTCGAGGAGGTCAGGCCGCCTCGGACGCGGCCACCGGGCCGCCGATCCTGTCCGGCTCGGCCGGTACGGCCACGGGCTTGGAGTGGTCGGGGGCGAGGCGGCCGAGCGTGATCGTCCCGGCGATCAGCAAACCGGCCGCGAGCAGCGCGGGGATCACCTTGTCCACTTCGGTGGGCAGCGACTCGCCCAGCAGCACGGCCCCGGCGGTGACCGAGGTGATGGGGTCGACGACCTGGACCCCGGCGTAGGCGATGCCGAAGTAGCCCACGGCGTACGACTTCTGCAGCAGCACCACGGCGCAGACCAGCAGCACCGGGATGGCCAGGGTGAACCAGTGGACCAGGCGGCCGAGGTCTCCTTCGAGCCCGCCGCCGACGACCCGGACGAACGTGGACACGGTAGCGGTGACCGCTCCGGCGCCGATCGCCATCAGCAGCGCCTTCGCCGGGCCCCTCAGCCAGCGCGCCGCGGTGAACGTGACGGCGACGACCAGGGCGACGCAGCCGATCAGCTCCAGGGCGTGCGCGTCCGACAGGACCGGGGTCACGTTGTGCGCCGGGACCAGCAACATCAGGCCGAGCAGGCCGACCGCCACCGCGATCGACCCGGCGATCTCCGCCCGGCGCGGGCGTCTGCCGTGCAGCGTCGCGGCGAGGGGCACCGCGAAGACGAGGGTCGCCACGCTCACGGGCTGGACGACGACCAGCGGAGCGAGGCTGAGCGCCACCGCGTGCAGGGACGCCCCGGCGAAACCGATGACCCCGCCGATCCACCAGCGGGGCCTTCTGACGAGAGCGAGGGTCGCCCCCTCGCTCACCGCCTCGAACTGCTGCAGCGCCGCGCCGAGGGCGTATCCCAGCGCGCCGACGAGGGCGATGGCCACTCCCACCCAGGTCATGCGCGCCCGCCGGTGTGTCGAGAAATCACCACGCAAGCTTAGTGGGACCCGGTACAGACCAAGGGAGCCCGCGACACAAGTCCGGCTTTCCGGCCAGCTCGCCATGATCCGTTCCCCGGGATCCGCGACCGGCGCGGATCCCGGGACACGATTTCTAGTCGGTGCCGCTGGACAGGGCGATGTCGATGACCCCGGTGTTCTCGGTCACCCAGGTGGCGGACAGCCCGCCCTCCTTCACCCAGGCCTTGCCGTCCCCGGTGAGGACGCCGATACGGTCACCGGCGAGCGCGATCTGGATGACCCCGTCGTGCTCCAGCACCCAGCTCGCCGACAGACCGCCCTCCTTGACCAGGGCGTCGCCGCCGACCTTGAGTACGCCGATCCGGGGCAGGGCGACGGCCGCCTGCGCGGGCCCCTGAGTCTGCGCCTGCGCGCTCGCCGAGGTCGTGCCCAATCCGGCCGGCAGCAGGCCCGCCACGCAGGCGAGCCCCGCCCCGAGAAGAACCAGGCCGGTCGCTGATCGAGTCGTCATGTGTGCCTCCGCGTCGCATCGGGCGGGCCCCCTGCCCGCCGGAATCGATCACGGAGAGAGCAGATCCGATCACGTGATGTACTCACGCTTCCTGCATCGCCAGGAGAGTCAGCCCCACTGTGCCTGCTTCAGGGCCACTGGGCCTACTTCAGGACCTCTCCGGACACACGCAGAAAAGGTGACCCTCCGGGTCGGCGAGCACCACCCAGTCGCCCGGCTGGAACTCCGGCTTGGTCGCCCCGAGCGCGATGTACTCCTCCACCGCCTTGGCCACGTCGGGCACCCGGAAGTCGAGGTGGAACTGCTTGTCCGCGCCGGGCCAGGAGGGGGCCTTCCGGTCGGGCACGCGCTGGAAGTAGATGCTCGTCGTGCCGTCGCCGATCCCCGCGTACTCCTCCTCGGCGTACTGCACCTCGAATCCGGTGATCCGGGAGTAGAACTCGGCGAGCTTCTTCGGCTCGGCGCAGTCGATGGTCACGGCGATGAGCTTCGCGGTCGTTGTCATGTCCGCCATCCTTCCGCGTATACCTGTCAGGGAGTGTCAGGTAGGCGCGCCACGGAAATCGGCATCGATAGTGGGACCATGAACCGGGCATGTGGAACCAGTCCGGCAAGCGAGTCGTTGGAGCGGATGTGGCACGGGTAGGCGAATGGATCAGGCGGTTTCTGGACAAACCAGGAAGCGTCGATCTGGCCCCCTTCCAGCGGATCGTGGCCGAGGCGGGCGAGCTGGAGGACGAGGTCACCCGGCGCGCCGAACTGCGCCCCGCCACCCTCGATCCCGCCTGGGTCGGCTCCGCCGACTTCTGCGCGGTGATGCGGGAGGCCGCCCGCCGGGCGCTCGGCCAGCGGCCGTACGACGTGCAGCTCGTGGGCATGCTGACCATGCTGGAGGGCCACGTCGTGCAGATGGCCACCGGCGAGGGCAAGACGCTCGTCGGCGCGCTGACGGCGGCCGGGTTCGCGTTGCGCGGCGCCCGGGTCCACGCGGTCTCGGTCAACGACTACCTCGCCCGCCGGGACGCCGAGTGGATGGGCCCGCTGTACGAGACGCTCGGCCTCACGGCCGGGTGGATCGCCGAGACCTCCGCTTCCGAGGAGCGCCGGGCGGCGTACGCGTGCGACGTCACGTACGGAGCCGTCAGCGAGCTGGGGTTCGACGTGCTGCGCGACCGCCTGGCCACCGACCCCGCCGACCTGGTCGTGCCCGCCCCCGAGGTCGCGCTGGTGGACGAGGCCGACTCGGTCCTGGTGGACGAGGCCCGCGTGCCGCTCGTGCTGGCCGGCACGGCCGACCCCGGGACGGCGCTGCCCGAGATGGCGGCCCTCGTGCGGCGGCTGTCGCGCGGCTACCACTACACGATCGACGAGGAGGGGCGCAGCGTCTTCCTCACCCCCAAGGGCACCGACACGGTCGAGAAGGCCCTCGGGATCGACCTCTACGAGCACCCCGGCGTGGTGACCCAGGTCAACCTCGCCCTGCACGCCCACGCGCTGCTGACCAGGGACGTCGACTACATCGTGAGGGACGGCCGGGTCCACCTGATCAACACCTCGCGCGGCCGGGTCGCCGTGCTGCAGCGCTGGCCGGACGGACTGCAGGCGGCCGTGGAGGCCAAGGAGCACCTGCCGGCGTCGGAGACGGGCGAGATCCTCGACTCGCTCACCGTGCAGAGCCTCATCCGCCGCTACCCCCAGGTGTGCGGCATGACCGGCACCGCGATCGCCGTGGCCGAGCAGCTGCGCGAGTTCTACGACCTCAGGGTCGCGGTCATCCCGCCCAACAAGCCGTGCGTGCGGGTGGACGAGCCCGACCGGATCTTCGCCACGCTGGAGGACAAGGAGCGGGCGCTGCTGGAGGAGATCGAGACCCGGCACGCCGCCGGGCAGCCGATCCTCGTCGGCACACTCGACGTCGCCGAGTCCGAGCGCCTGGCCGAGGCCCTGGAGGCCAGGGGGCTGAGCGCGGCCGTGCTCAACGCGAAGAACGACGCCGAGGAGGCGCAGATCATCGCGAAGGCCGGTCGGCGCGGCGCGATCACGGTCTCCACCCAGATGGCCGGGCGCGGCACCGACATCCGCCTCGGCGCGGGCGACCCGGACGAGGAGCAGGAGGTCGCCGCGCTCGGCGGGCTCTACGTCATCGGCACCGGCAGGCACGAGAGCAGCAGGCTGGACGACCAGCTGCGGGGCCGCGCCGGACGGCAGGGCGACCCCGGCGGCTCGGTGTTCTTCGTCAGCGGCGAGGACACGCTCCTCACCGCGTACGTGCCCGACCAGTCGCTGCCCGCGGCCGGCCACGACGGCGTCGTACGGGACGCGGACGCCGCCGGGCTGGTGGCACACGCCCAGCGCGTGGCGGAGGGCGTGAACCTGGAGATCCACCGCAACACCTGGCGCTACACGCGGCTGCAGGAGCGCCAGCGGGCGGAGGTGCTGGAGCAGCGCGAACGCGTCCTGCACGGCGACACCGGGGCGCGGGCCCTGGAGCAGGCCTGCCCGGAGCGCTACCGCGAGCTGTGCGAGACGGCGGGCGAGGAGGCGGTCGAGCGGGCCGCCCGGCAGATCGTGCTGTATCACCTCGACCGCTGCTGGACCGAGCACCTCGGCTTCCTCGCCGACCTGCGTGAGGGCATCCACCTGCGGGCACTCGGGCGGCTGAACCCGCTCGACGAGTTCAACCGCGAGGCCGTTCCGGCCTACCGGACGATGCTCGACGAGGTCGAGCGGCGTTCGAAGGAGACCTTCGAGAAGGCCGACGTCACCCGCGACCTCGCGGAGCAGGGCCTCAAGCGGCCCACGGCCACCTGGACCTACCTGGTGCAGGACAACCCGTTCGGCTCGGAGTGGGACCGGGTGCTCAAGCGCGTGGCCGGAGCGCTCAAGCGCCGCAAACGATAGAGGCTTCCCTACCGCATGCGGTGGCGGCCCTGCTGGTGTGCGGTCGCGTGGGCGGGACGGCTCAGCACGGCCTTGGCGCCCACGGCGACGAGCGCGCACACCACGATCGCGACCGAGAAGGCGGGAACGGCCGCCTCTTCCAGCTGTCCGTCCACGGCCGACGCGGGGGTGAACGCCGGGGAGGCCGTCGCCTCGCCGGTCCTCGCCCCCTTCACGGTCTCCGCGGCGGTCCTCGCGCCGGCCTTCCCCGCGGCCTCCGTGGTCTTCTGCGCTGTCTTCGTGGCGGTCTTCGCCGCTGCCGTGCCGGCGAGCGGGGACATCCCGGCCGAGGCGGCCTCGGCCTGCGTGTCCGGCGAGGCGGGCGAGGCGGGCACGGCCTGCGCCGCGGACGGGGAGGCCACGGGGGCCGGGCTCTCCTTCACGCCGGGCGTGGCCGTGGGAGCGGAGTCCTGCGGCGCGGCGGCAGAGGCGGCGGGAGCGGGAGTCTGGGTCGGGCAGGGCGGCGGGGGCTCCGGGTGGTCCTTGACCCCGTACGCGCCCGTCGAGAACGGCTTGGGCGCGCCCGTCTTGCCGAGGCCCTTGCCCCACTGGGTGATCACGTACTTCACGGGGATGTGGCCGAGCCCGCCCGCGTCCTCGACGGTGAGCGAGTCGGTGTTCCAGGTGCCGCCGGTCAGCTCGGCGAACGTCTTGCCGTCGAGGTCGAGCATGACCCCGCTGCTGGAGGGAACGCCGGGGCCGCGGTCGCCGATGAAGAAGTCGGCCTTCTTGCCCTTGTAGATCACGTAGCCCTTGGTGCCCATCGGCCAGCTCGGGCTGGCGGCCAGGCCCTTCTGCATCGGCTCGCCCGACGCGGGGGCGCCGGTGTCCCCGTTGACGCCCGACCCGTCGTCCCAGAAGTACGACGCGGTCGTCTTGCCGGCGTACAGGACGATCTGGCCATCGGCGGTCGGGCAGCCGACCTCGGGAACGGCGGGCGCGGCGGCCGTGTCGGCGGCCTCGGGCTCCGGAGCGGCCTCCTGCGGCTGCAGGGCCGTCGCGTCGTCCGCGTCCAGGAGCCATCCGGTGGCGACGAGCGTGGCGCCGTCGGTGGGCGTGTGCTGGGAGCCCGCCGGGGCGGGGCGGGCGGAGGCGTCCTGCCGGT
Source organism: Microbispora sp. GKU 823 (assembly GCF_002027145.1). Lineage (NCBI taxonomy): Bacteria > Bacillati > Actinomycetota > Actinomycetes > Streptosporangiales > Streptosporangiaceae > Microbispora > Microbispora sp. GKU 823. The sequence continues at coordinate 19,011 of NZ_MWJN01000002.1, forward strand.
GCGGGGGCACGGCGGTCGCGTGGTGCGTCTCGCCCTTCGCCGGGGTCGTCTGCTCCCGGAGGGCGTCGGTGTGGGGGTCCGCGTAGCTGGAAATGGGGGATCTCCTGACTGGTCACGGTTGGATAACCGGACACTAAGCCAAGAACACCCCAAATCTCGACATCTCGGGCGAAAGTTTTACTTTCTGGACGAACCTCCCATGAAGTGGCAAAGTCAGATGTGACGCGCCCCCCTTCCCGGGGGGGCTGAAGGGAAGGAGGGCACGCCACGTATCGGGATCAGGACGACAGCAGGCGAGCCCGCAGCCCGGCCCCGAAGGCGGTCGGGGTCCCGTTGTAGTCGCTGATCAGGGACGGGCCGGTGGAGCAGTCCCAGGTGTTCCAGGTCCAGCCGAGGTAGGACGCGCCCTTCGCGTCGAACCAGTTCATGACCTGGTCGATGAACCCGTGCGAGCAGGTGTTCTCACCGATCTCCCCGGCCACCAGCGGGACCTGGGCGGCCACCGGCGCGAGCTGGCTGTCCCAGCACGAGGCGCTGACACAGGAGTTGAAGTTGTACACGTGCCACGCGGCGGCCAGGTTGTTCCGCGAGTCCGTGGGCTTGTACTGCAGCCACTGCGACAGGTCGTTGGAGTAGGCCAGGCCGCCCAGCATGATGATGTTGGTCGCGCCGGTGGCCCGCACCGCGTTCACCAGCGACTGGAAGCCCGCCACCTGGTAGGGGATGCCGGAGCAGGTGCCGCCGTCGCGCCAGCAGGCCCACCCCGAGGCGGCGCTGCCGGTCGCGCGCTCCGGATAGGGCTCGTTGAACAGGTCGAACACGACCTCGTCACGGCCCTTGAACGCGTTCGCCACGCCCGTCCAGAACTGCGGGGCGTACTGCGCGTCCGGCATCGGCTTCTGGCAGGAGGCGTGCACGTCGGAGCAGCCCGAGGAGTTGCCGGTGTACTGGCCGTAGTTCCAGTGCATCTCGACGATCGGGGTGATGCCCTTGGCGACCAGCCGGTCGACGTACGCCTTGACCTCGTTCTGGTAGGCGGCGCCGCCGTACGAGGACTGGATGTTGCTCAGGCCGAGCCAGCACTCCTCGTTCAGCGGGACGCGGACCGCCCGGACGTTCCACGCCTTCATCGCGTCGATCGCCGCGTTGTCGACCGGGCCGTCCCAGATGCCGCGGCCCTGGACGCACATGAACTCGCCGCCCGAGCGGTTGACCCCCAGCAGCCGGTACGGCGTGCCGGTCGCGGCGTTCACGATCTTGTTGCCCGACACCTTCAGCTTCGGCGCCGCCCCCGTCGAGGGGCTGGTGGAGGGGCTGGGCGAGGGGCTCGGCGACGGACTCGGCGAGGGGCTCGGCGAGCGAGAGGGCGAGGGCGAGGGCGACGGGGACTGCGACGGCGTGCTGCCGTTGCAGGCGACGCCGTTGAGCGTGAAGTCGGTCGGCGCCGGGTTGCCGCCGCTCCAGGAACCGTTGAAGCCGATGCTCGTCGAGCCGCCGGTGGACAGGGACTTGTTCCAGTCCAGGGCGGTCGCGGTCACGGTGCTGCCGGACTGGCTCCAGGTGGCCGACCACCCCTGGGTGACCTTCTGACCGCTGTCGGGGAACGTGAAGGTGAGCGTCCAGTTGCTCAGGGCGTCGCCCAGGTTCTGGATGCTCAGGTTGGCGGACATGCCGCCCTGCCACTCGCTGGCCGTGTAGGTGACCTTGCACGCCACGGCGGCCTGGGCCGCCGGCGTGTTGCCCAAGGCGAGGCCGCCTGCGGCGATCAGCCCCAGTGCGGTGAGGATCGCGCCTCTCCGTCGCATGCTCCGTCCTTCCGTCGGGCCATGAGAAGACCGGAGCGAAGCGTCGTGAACTAGACCGGTTAAGTCAAAGGCACGGCGCAGCTCACCCCCGCCGACCTGGCCATACGGGCCGTGGACAGGTGAAATTTTCAGCCGCTATGCCTGCTCGCCACGCAGGACCGCGGCGGGGATCGGGATGGCCGGGAACGGGTTGTCCGGCAGGAGGATCAACCGGCGCGGCGTGCCGGTGTGCTCCGCGGCGTCGAGATGCAGCAGCGCCGTTCCGATGCCCGCGGCTCCCACCATGTATCCGGTGTCGGCCGTGACCTCCCCGGGGCGTAGCCGCCGATATGCCTGATACCAGCGGAAGCCGGCCTCGTCGCCCGCGGTCGCGCGTCCGATCAGGTCGATCGCGAGCGTGCGCGCGAAGTCGAGGTACGGCTCACGCCCCGTGGCGGCGTACAGGCCCACGAAGCACTCGATCAGCCCGGCCGTGCCGCAGCACAGGCAGGCCACGTCCCAGTGACCCGAGGGCCGCGACCCGGGCACGCCGCTCTGCATGATTCCGTGCGCGAGCCGTTCCACCCAGTCGAGATCGCCCGGGTCGCCGGTGACCCGGTGCAGTTCGTGGAACATGCGGGCCACTCCGGCGGATCCCGAGCAGAAGCCGAGGTAGTGAAGGCGGCGGCCCTGCGGGAGGTGGTGCGGCACGAGCGCGCACCTGTCGGTGACCACGCTGACCGTCCGGACGAAGTCGGCCCCCCTGCGGGCCGCCGTGAGGAACCGCTCGTCGCGGGTCACGCCGTACAGGCGGGCGAGCAGGAACGCCGTGCCCGCCGTCCCGGACAGGAACCCCGGGGAGACGGCGTCCACGGGCAGGTCGGGGGCGGCGTCGCCGCCGAAGCGGTGCCCGGGGACGGCGAGGCCCGCGATGCGCTCCCCCGCCTCGATCGCCACCTCCTCGTACGCCGGGACGCCGAGGATCCCGGCCGCGTGCAGCAGCGCGAGCACGATCCCCCCGTCACCGCGCTGCGCCGGGTCGCCGGTCCAGCCGATGCCGTCGCCGAACGGCGGGCGTCGCGGACGAGGCGGTCGGCGGCGGCGCGGGCCGCCCCGAAGACCTCCTCGTCACCCGTCGCCCACCCCGTCTCCGCCATGGCGAAGACCAGACCGGCGAGCCCGTGGTAGAAGGTCGGGTCACGCTGCTCCGGCCAGGTGACGGCGAGCCTGCGGGCGCCCGCGAGCGCGTCCTCCAGGTAGGCCTCGTGGCCGGTGGCGGCGGCGAGTTCGAGGAAGAACAGCACGACGCCGGCCGCGCCGGCGTAGAGGGACGAGACGTCACCGGCCCCGGCCGACCGCCCCCGGGGATCGGGGTTGGCCCGCCATCGCCGTCCCAGGTCGTCGTCGACCGCCGCCGACCGCACCCAGCGCGCGGCCGTGACGGCGGCGGTGACAGGTGTCTCGCGGGGCCAGGCGCTCATCACCCCAGTCTCCCACAAAGCTGGTAGGAAATTAAGGCTACTGTTCTTCCATTCGGAAGCCTACGGGGAGTCGCGCGCCGATCACACCGTCCGCGCGGGAACGTCCGGGTGACGTGCCGCGGGAACGGGGGTCGGCGGTGGCGCGGACGGGAGCCCGAGCAGCGTCCTGGCATGGTCGATCGCGGCCGGCGTGTCCGGGAAGACGAGCCCGTCGCGCCGGAGATGGCCGGCCACTCCGAGCCCGCCGAGGACCTCGTCGTGGCCAGGGCGGATGCCCGACAGCAGCACGGTGATCCCCTTTCCTTCCAGCCGTCTGATCGCGTCCCCGAGGACACCCGCGCCCGTGGCGTCGATCGTGGACACGCGCGACATGCGCAGGATGACCACCCGCACGTCGGCGACCTCCGACAGCTCAAGCAGAAAGCGGTGGGCCGCGCCGAAGAACAGCGGGCCGTCGAACCGGTAGGCCACGATGTGCTCGGACAGCAGGCGCCGTTCCTCGTCGCCGTGGTCGCCGGTCTCCAGCGGGACCTGCTCGATCTGTGCGCTGCGCGCGACGGCCCGCAGGGCGAGCACGATCGCGACTCCGACGCCGACCGCGACCGCGGTGACGAGGTCGAACACGACGGTGACGGCGAAGGTGAGGATCATCACCGCGGCGTCGCCCCGGGTGGAGCGGGCGATGGCGCGCAGCGACCCGACCTCGACCATGCGGACCGTCGTGGCCAGCAGCACCCCGGCCAGCGCGGCGAGCGGGATCCGCCCGACGAGGCCGCCCGCGCTGAACACGATGATGGCCAGAACGACGGCGTGCGTGAGGGCGGCCAGGCGCGAGCGGGCGCCCGAGCGCACGTTGACAGCCGTACGGGCGATCGCGGCGGTGGCGGGGATGCCGCCGAAGAGCGGGGAGACGACGTTCGCCAGGCCCTGCCCGAACAGCTCGCGGTCGGGGTCGTGCCGCTCCCCCACGCTCATGGCGTCGGCGACCGAGGCGCACAGCAGACTCTCGAGGGCCCCGAGGGCGGCCACGGCGAGGGCCGCGGGGAGCAGCGAGGTGACGGCGCCGCCATCGAGGAAGGGGTCGAGGAAGCCGATCGACGGCGCGGGCAGCCCGGCCGGCAGCGTTCCGATGCGGGCGACGTCCAGCCCGGCGACCTCGGCCACGAGCGTCGCGGCCACGACCGTGAGGAAGGAGAACGGCACCGCGGGCCGCCACCGCGCGCCGAGCAGCATGACCCCGGCGACCACGAGCGCCATCGCGATCGGCACCGGATGCGGGTCGCGCGCGAAGTTCGCGACCGCGTTCCCCGCCGCCTGCCACACCCGCTCCCCCTCGCCGGTCACGCCGAGCGCAGCGGGCACCTGCTGGAGCGCGATGACGACGGCGATGCCCGCCGTGAAGCCCTCGATGACGGGGGTCGGCATGTAGCGGGCGTACCTGCCGATTCGGGCCAGCGCGAGCACCACGAGCACGATCCCGGCGAGCAGGCCGACCGCGAGCACCCCGGCAGGGCCGTGACTGTGCACGATCGGGACGAGGACGACGGTCATGGCCCCCGTGGGCCCCGACACCTGGAGGTTGCTGCCGCCGAAGACGGCGGCGATCGCGCCCGCGACGACGGCGGTCGCCAGGCCGGCCTGCGCGCCGAGCCCGGAGCCGACCCCGAAGGCCAGCGCGAGCGGCAGGGCCACCACCGCGACCGTGAGCCCGGCGATCAGGTCGCGGCCGGGGCTGCGGCGGGCCGGTCGCCAGTCGGCGGGCGAGGGCAGCAGGCCTGCGACCCGGCCGTACAGCCGCCTGGCCGCGCCGGTCACTCGGCCGCCTCCGCCTGGAGCTCGGCCAGCAGCTCGCCCTGGCCGGTGATCATGTCGGTGAGGATCCGCCGGGCCGCCGCGAGCAGGTCCACGACGTCGGGGGTGGCCAGCGAGTAGACCACCGTGCCGCCCTCCCTGACCGCGCTGACCAGGCCTGTGCGGCGCAGCACGGCGAGCTGCTGGGACAGGTTCGATGCCTCCACCTCGATCTCGTTGAGTAATTCGCGGACCGGACGGGGGCCGTCCCGCAGAAGTTCGAGCACGCGGATGCGCACCGGATGTCCCAGGGTGCGGAAGAAGTCGGCCTTGGCTTGGTAGAGCGGGACCGGCATCGGGCTCACTCCGCCTCTCCCGCCGCCTCCGGGCTGATCCCGTGATCGGCGGCCAGGCGGTTCAGGTTGTCGAGACGGCCCGAGGCGACCTGGACGCCGTGCTCGTCGCCGCTCTCCCGCGCCCGCCGCAGTTCCTCGCGCACCTCCGCGAGCCGGGCGCGCAGCTCCGCCGTGAACTCGTGCATGTCGTCCTCTCCTCCGTCGGCGGAGCCAGCATATTCGCAATATGAAGAATTCTTCAATTCAACAGCACGCAGCCGCTCGGGCGGCCGGAGACGGGCTCAGGCGGGACGCGGCGTGAAGGAACGCTGGTCGCGCCGCAGCGGGTGGCCCTCGGGAATCTCGACCAGCACGATCGGCAGGCCGTCGGGGTCCTCGATCCACATCTCCACCAGCCCCCACGGCTCCAGCCGGGGCGGGCGGGACACCCGCACCCCGGCCTCCACCAGCCGGTCGTGCTCCCTCTGCACGTCGCGCACCTGCAACCAGATGGCCGGCCCCTCCCGTACGTCGCCGGTGCGCGGCGAGACCTCGACGAACCCCTGCCCCAGGAAGAACACCACCCCGGGGTCCTCGACCGGGCCGAACTCCCGGTTGACGGCCAGGCCCAGGACGTCCCGGTAGAAACGGCGGCTCGCGGTCCGGTCGGCCGATCGCAGGAGTATGCGGCTGCTCAGCACTTCCACGTGACGGTCGTGCCCATTCGGGGCATGCGGTTGGGGATGGATTACGGCAAGCGGCGGCCAAGGCTTCCCGGGCCCTTCGTCCCTCCGCCGAGCGACGGACGTCGGTGCCGCCGGAGGGACGGGAACGGCAGACTGGCCGCCGACGCCCGTTGAGGATCATCGTGGAGGTTCGCATGACTGAAGACACGGCTCCCGCCGGCATGCCGCGCCTGGACAAGCTCGACCGCGAGGAGTGCCTGCGGCTGATCTCGCCGGGCGGTGTGGGCAGGGTCGCCTTCAACAACCCGGCCGGGCCCGTGATCCTGCCGGTCAACTACACGATCGAGCAGGGCGCCGTCTTGTTCCGCACCGCTCTCGGCGGCCCGATGGACGCCGACCTGCGCACGGGGATCGAGGGGGCCGACTTCATGGTGGCCTTCGAGGTGGACGACATCGACGAGAGCACCCGGGAGGGCTGGAGCGTGCTCGTACGCGGCGGGGCCCACCACATCACCGGCGACGTGAACAAGAACGCCGTGGAGTCGTGGGCGGGCGGCGACCGCCCGCTCTACATCCGGATCTCGCCCAACGAGGTCAGCGGCCGGCGCATCCGGCACGCCTGATGGACGCCTGGGTCGTGGCCCGGCCGGGGCCCGTCGCGACGCGACCGCTGGAACGGGCCGTGCTGCCGGACCCCGTGCCCGGGCCGGGGGGAACTGCTGGTCCGCGTCGAGGCGTGCGCGGTCTGCCGCACCGACCTGCACCTCGCCGAGGGCGACCTCCCCCCGAGGCGCCCCCGTACGGTTCCCGGGCACGAGGTCGTGGGACGGGTGGCGGGGCTCGGCCCGGACACGGCAGGGCCGCCGGTGGGCACCCGCGTGGGGGTGGCCTGGCTGCGCTCGACCTGCGGCCGGTGCCGCTACTGCCTGCGGGGCGCGGAGAACCTGTGCCCCGCGTCCACCTACACCGGCTGGGACGCCGACGGCGGGTACGCGGAACTGCTGACCGCCCCCGCGGCATACGTCTACCCGCTGCCCGCGGACACCCCGGCCGAGACGCTCGCCCCGCTGCTGTGCGCGGGGATCATCGGATATCGCGCGCTGGTCCGCGCCGACCTGCCCCCGGGCGGGCGGCTCGGGATCTACGGGTTCGGCGCCTCGGCCCATCTGACCGCCCAGATCGCGATCGCCGAGGGCGCGACCGTGTACGTGATGACGAGGTCCGCGGCGGCCAGGGAGCTCGCGCTCCGGCTGGGCGCGGCCTCCGCCGCGGGCAGCGCCGACCCGCCGCCGGAACCCCTGGACGCGGCCATCCTGTTCGCCCCGGTGGGCGACCTCGTGCCGGTCGCGCTGGCCGCGCTGGACCGGGGCGGCACACTCGCGGTGGCGGGGATCCACCTCACCGACATCCCGGTGCTGAACTACCAGCGCCATCTGTTCCAGGAGCGGACGCTGCGCAGCGTCACGGCCAACACCCGCGACGACGGGCGGGAGTTCCTGCGGCTGGCGGCCCTCCACCACCCGCGGGTCACGACGACGCTCTACTCCTTCGACGCCGCCGACCAGGCCCTGGCCGACCTGGCCGCCGACCGCGTCGGAGGGGCCGCCGTCCTGCTCATGGACGGGTGACGGACGGCACCGGCTCCAGGTGGAACAGGCCGCCTTTCACGTCCACCACGTCTTCCGCCGGACGCGCCGTCCTCCCGGCCAGCGCCATCAGCACGTCGGTGGTGGTGACCAGGCCCCGCAGGATCTCGTCCGGCCCGAGCACGCAGACCGCGCCGCAGTCGGCGTCGGCCATCAGCGCGGCCACCTCGGACAGCGGGGCGTCCGGGGCGACCCGGGGACAGCGCCGCCCCTGCACGAGCGTGCGCACCGCCGTCCGGGACTGCTCGGCGGGCCGCCCGACCAGTGCGCGGCGACGCCTCCCGCCCGAGCACGCCGACGAGCCGGCAGCGGGCGTCCACGACCGGGAGGTGGTGGACGCCGGCCCGCCACATCAGCTCCCAGGCCATCAGCGGCGACTCGTCCGGCTCCACCGTGACGAGCGTCCGGGTCATCACCTCGGACGCGGTCGTGGTCTCGACGCTCATCGGTCCTTCCCGCCTTCCGCCGGGCCGGGCCGCCGGGGCGCGCCCGCGGAGACCGCCCGGTCCACGTCGTCCGTCTCGTAGGTGATGAAGGAGTCGACGTCCACCACGCCGTCCACCTGCCAGACCTCCTCGATCAGGGCGCAGAGCTGGGAACGCCGCTCCACGCCGCCGTCGAGGTGGACGATCCCGTCCTCGACCCGTACGGCGCACTGCCGGGAGTAGCGCGACACCACCTCGATGACGTCGTCGCGGAGGTCCTCCGGGGGCCGGCAGAACGCTCTGATCAGGTCGGACTGTTTGACCAGCCCGGTGATGCGGCCGGTCTGCCCGTCCACCACCGGCAGTTCCTTGATCCTGTTGCGGTGCATCAGACAGGCCGCCCGCCGCAGCGGGGTGTCCTCGGTGACGGTGATCGCGGGGCTGCTCATGATCTGGGCGGCGGTGCGGCCGCTCGCCTTCCTGCGCTCCCTGCGGCGGAACGGCCCCTCGATGAGCAGGTCGCCGGGCCGCCTGTCGAGGTCCTTGAGCAGCAGGTCGTCGTCGCTCACCATGCCGAGCACGCGCCGGTCCCCGTCCACGACCGGGACGGCCCCGACGTGGAACCGGCACATCGCGGTGACCACGTCGGTGAACGAGGCCCTCGCCTCGACGGCGACCACGAACCTGTTCATGACGTCGCGGACGGTCATCGGCATGGCGCCCTCCTTCGTCTTCCCCAGCCTTGGCCACGATCGGCGGCGGGGCGACCGGCGAACGTCCCCCTACCGTGGGACCTATGTCCCGGGAGTGCCGATCAGGGAAGATCCGCCAGTACCGTGTGAGTTGTGCAGAATGCCGCGATCCTCACCGTCGATGACGACCCTTCCGTCTCCCGGGCCGTGGCTCGTGACGTACGCCGCCGATACGGCGACCGCTACCGGGTGATCCGGGCCGAGTCCGGCCCCAGCGCGCTCGACGCGCTGCGCGAGATCAAGCTGCGCGGCGAGCAGGTCGCCGTCATGCTGGCCGACTACCGGATGCCCCAGATGAACGGCATCGAGTTCCTCGAGGCCGCCATGGACATCTTCCCGCTGGCGCGCAGGGTGCTGCTGACCGCCTACGCGGACACCGACGCGGCCATCAACGCGATCAACATCGTCGACCTCGACCACTACCTGCTGAAGCCGTGGAACCCGCCGGAGGAGAAGCTCTACCCGGTGCTGGACGCGCTGCTGGAGTCCTGGCTCGCCACCCCCGCGGTGACGATGCCGGAGACCAAGGTCGTGGCACATCGCTGGTCGGCGCAGTCGTTCACGGTGCGCGACTTCCTCGCCCGCAACCTCGTGCCGTACCGCTGGCTGCGGGCCGACGAGGCCGAGGGCGTACGCCTGCTGACCGCCGCCGGGATGAGCGAGGCGGACGTGCCGGTGGTGATCACCACGGACGGCAAGGCCCTGGCGCGGCCCACGGAGGCCGATCTCGCCGCGCACGTCGGCATGGCCACCACGCCGGCCTCGGACCTCTACGACCTCGCCGTGATCGGCGCGGGCCCCGCCGGCCTCGGCGCCGCGGTGTACGGCGCGTCGGAGGGACTTCGCACCCTGCTCGTGGAGCAGCGGGCCACCGGCGGCCAGGCCGGGCAGAGCAGCCGGATCGAGAACTACCTGGGCTTCCCCGACGGGGTCTCCGGCGCCCAGCTCACCGACCGCGCCCGCAGGCAGGCGCTGAAGTTCAACACCGAACTGCTCACCACCCGGGAGGTCGTCGGCCTCGAAAGGAACGGTTCGGCCACCCTGCTGCGCTTCGGCGACGGCACCGCCGTGACGGCGCACACGGTCGTGCTGGCGACCGGCGTGTCCTACCGGCTCCTGGACGCGCCCGGCCTGGCCGACCTGACCGGCCGGGGCGTCTTCTACGGCGCCGCCGCCACCGAGGCCCCGAGCTGCGCCGGGGAAGAGGTCTACATCGTGGGCGGGGCGAACTCGGCCGGGCAGGCGGCGGTGTACTTCTCCCGGTACGCCCGCAAGGTGCACATGCTCATCCGGGGAGATGATCTCACCCGGTCGATGTCACGGTATTTGATCGATCAGATCGAGGCCATTCCGTCGATCGAGGTCCATCCGCGCACGCAGGTGGTCGGCGGCGAGGGCCGCGACCATCTGGAGCGCCTGATCCTGTGCGACGGGCGGACCGGCCTGACGACCGCCGTTCCGGCCTCGTGGCTGTTCGTCTTCATCGGGGCGGAACCACGCACCGACTGGCTCGGCGACGTGGTCGCCCGCGACGCAGGCGGCTACGTGCTGACCGGCTCCGACCTGCTCGCGGACGGCCGCCGCCCGGCCGGGTGGACGCCGTCCAGGGATCCCTATCACCTGGAGTCGAGCATGCCCGGCGTCTTCGCGGCGGGCGACGTGCGGGCCGGATCGGTCAAGCGCGTGGCCTCGGCCGTGGGCGAGGGCGCGATGGCGGTCTCGCTCGTCCACCGTTATCTGGAGGCTCGATGACCGACCACCCGAGTGAGCCGACACTGTCGCCTGACGAGCTGCGCACCCTGTTCCTGTTCGAGGCGCTGGACGACGCGCAGCTCGCCCGCCTGTCGGAGGCGGGCCGGGTGGAGCGGCGGCTCCCCGGGACCCGCGTCTACCAGGAGGGCGATCCCGCCACCTGCTTCTTCGTGCTGCTGCGCGGCACGGTCGCGATGAGCAGGCGGGTGCAGGGCGACGAGGTCGAGGTGAGCCGCACCGACCAGCGCGGGGTGTACGGCGGCGCCACCCAGGCGTACATCACGGGGGAGTTCTCCCAGCTCTACATGAACACGCTGACGGCGGTCACCGACGCCGAGTTCTTCGTGCTCCCGGCCGAGGTGATCGGGGCGTGCGTGCGCGAGTGGTTCCCGATGGCGATGCACCTGCTCGAGGGGCTGTTCCTCGGCATGCGCGCCACCCAGACGATCGTCGGCGAGCGGGAGCGGCTGCTCGCGCTCGGCTCGCTGTCGGCCGGCCTGACGCACGAGCTGAACAACCCCGCGGCCGCCGCCGTACGGGCGACGTCGGCGCTGCGCGAGCGGGTGGCGGGCATGCGGCACAAGCTCGCCATGATCGCCGACGGGCGGCTGGACGGCAGCCAGTTGCACGACCTGGTGGAGCTCCAGGAGGACGCGGTCAAGCGGTCGGCCTCCGCCCCCGACCTCACGCCGCTGGCGCGCTCCGACGCCGAGGACGCGGTCGCCGACTGGCTGGACGACCACGACATCGTCGGCGGCTGGGACCTGGCGGCGACGCTGGTGGCCGGCGGCCTCGACGCGGCCTGGCTCGACCAGATCGCCGGGGCGGTGGGCGAGGAGAACCTGGAGGCCGCGGTCCGATGGCTCACCTACACGGTGGACACCGAACTGCTGATGTGCGAGATCGACGACGCGGTCAACCGGATCTCCGGCCTGGTCGCCGCCGCCAAGCAGTACTCCCAGCTCGACCGTGCCCCGCACCAGATCGTCGACGTACACGATCTGCTCGACGCCACGCTGACCATGCTGCACGGCAAGATCCCCGAGGGCGTCCGCACGGTCAAGGAGTACGACAGGTCGCTGCCGCCCATCCCGGCGTACGCCGCGGAGCTGAACCAGGTGTGGACCAACCTCATCGACAACGCGCTCGGCGCGATGGACGGCACGGGCACGCTGACCCTCCGCACCCGGCGCAAGGACGGCCACCTGATCGTGGAGGTCGGCGACACCGGCCCCGGCATCCCGCCCGAGGTCCGGCCCCGCATCTTCGAGCCGTTCTTCACCACCAAGCCCGTCGGCGAGGGCACCGGCCTGGGCCTGGACATCTCCTATCGGATCGTGGTCAACAAGCACCACGGGGACATCAGGGTGGACTCGCGTCCCGGCGACACCCGGTTCCGGGTCTACCTGCCGGTGGACCAGGCGACGCGCGAGCCGGTTCGATAAAACCGCCCGTACGGCCTGGCCGTACAGTGTGGGCATGGGCATGGTCAGCACCGTGGGTCTCGTCCTGCATCCGCAACGCGACTCCAAGGAGGCGATCGACACGATCGTCGAGTGGGCGCGCAAGCGGGACTGCACGGTGCTCGGGCTGCCCGACGAGGTCGGTCGCATCGACTGCAGCGCGATCGCGGTGGACGCCCCGACCCTGGTCAGGCGGTCCGACCTGCTCGTCAGCCTCGGCGGCGACGGCACGATGCTGCGCACGATGCGCCTGATCGCCGGGCGGCCGACACCCGTCCTCGGGGTCAACCTCGGGCGGCTCGGCTTCCTCGCCGAGATCGACGTGGACGAGCTGGCGCCCGCGCTGTCCGCCATCGACGAGCACAGATACACGGTCGAGCCGCGCATGGCGGTCCGGGCGACCAGCCACGACGGCCGTATGGTGACCGCGTTCAACGACATCGCCCTCGTCCGCATCCCCGGCGACGGGCTCGCGGCCGTCTCCGTCTCGGTCTACGGCGAGCCGTTCGTCCGGTACGCCGCCGACGCCGTGATCGTCTCCACCTCCACCGGGTCCACCGCGTACAGCTTCTCGGCGGGCGGTCCGATCGTCTCCCCCACCGTCGAGGGTTTCCTCGTCGTCCCGGCCGCCGCCCACTCGGCGTTCAACCGGGCGCTGGTCCTGTCGGCGGACGAGGAGGTGACGCTCGACGTACTCCCCACCAGCGGGCAGCTCGCGCTGGAGGTCGACGGCACCATCGGCGGCCACCTGGGTCCCGGCGACCGGCTCACGGTGACCGCGCTGCGCGCCGCCGCCCGCGTGGTGCGGCTCGGGACGACCACCTTCTACGAGCGGGCCCGCCGCAAGCTGCGCGTGAACGGCAGCGCCGAGGTCGACTGACCCGCCGCCCCGCACGCCGCGCGGCGGATCGTACGGCTTGACCTGGAGCACGCTCCAGTTCCTAGCGTCCTCCTCATGACGACACAGCACAGGATCGGCAGTGGTTTCGGTGCACGCAGCACCGCGCGCGAGGTGCTCGCGGGAATCGATCTGTCCGGGCGGACGGCCCTGGTCACCGGGGGCTACTCCGGGCTCGGCCTGGAGACGACGCGGGCGCTGAGCGCGGCGGGAGCTCAGGTGATCGTCCCCACGCGCAGGCCGGCGGCGGCGAAGGAGGCGCTGCGCGACATCCCGGGCACGGAGACCCGCGAGCTCGACCTGGCGGACCTGCACAGCGTCCGCGTGTTCGCGGAGACGCTTGTGGAGACCGGCAGGACCATCGACATCCTCATCGCCAACGCGGGCATCATGGCCTGCCCGGAGACCCGCGTCGGCCCGGGGTGGGAGGCCCACTTCGCGGTCAACCACCTCGGTCACTTCGCCCTCGTCAACCGCCTCCGCCCGGCCCTGGCCCCCGGAGGGTCGCGGGTGGTGTCGGTGTCCTCCGCCGCCCACTTCGCGACCGGGATCCGCTGGGACGACATCCACTTCCGGGACGGATACGACAGGTGGCTGGCCTACGGCCAGTCGAAGACGGCGAACATCCTGTTCGCCGTGCGTCTCGACGCGCTCGGAGCGGCCTCCGGCGTACGGGCCTTCTCCCTGCATCCGGGCGAGATCCTCACTCCCCTCCAGCGGCACATCCCCCGCGAGGAGCAGATCGCCCTCGGCTGGATCTCTCCCGACGGCACGGCGGCGGAGGGCTTCAAGACTCCGGAGCAGGGCGCCGCCACGGCGGTCTGGGCGGCGACCTCTCCCCTGCTCGCGGGTCACGGCGGGGTCTACTGCCAGGACTGCGACGTCGCCGAGGTCGCCACGGCCGGCGACATGAACACCGGAGGGGTCAGGCCGTGGGCGATCGACCCCGAGGAGGCGTCCCGGCTCTGGGACCTGTCGTGCGAGCTCACCGGCGTCGACGCGTTCTCCTGACGCGGACGGCCGGGGCGGCGCACGCGTGCCGGCCCCGGGACCGCGTCCGCACGGCCTACAGCAGGCTTTCGATCTCGGACAGCTCCTCGGCGGTGAGCGCCGGCGCGGCCAGGGCGGCGACGTTCTGTTCGAGCTGCTCGACCGAGCTCGCCCCGACCAGCACGGACGTGACCCGCCGGTCGCGCAGGATCCACGCCAGTGCGAGCTGCGCGAGCGACTGGCCGCGCTCCTGGGCGACCTTGTTGAGGCCGCGCAGGGTCTCCAGCAGCTCGGGGGTGAGCCGGTCGCGCTTCAGGAAGTGGCCGATCGCCATCCGCGAGTCGGCCGGCACCTCGCCGTCGAGGTAGCGCCCGGTGAGCAGGCCCTGCGCCAGCGGCGAGTAGGCGATGCACCCCGCCCCGGCCCGGTCCAGCGTGTCCAGCAGGCCGTCCTCAACCCAGCGGTCCAGCATGGAGTAGCGCGGCTGGTGGATCAGGAGCGGGGTGCCCAGCTCGCGCAGCACGGCGGCGGCCCGCTCGGTCTGCTCGGCGGAGTAGTTCGAGATGCCCACGTAGAGCGCCTTGCCGGAGCGCACCGCCGTGTCGAGGGCGCCCATCGTCTCCTCGATGGGGGTGTCCGGGTCGGGCCGGTGGGAGTAGAAGACGTCGACGTAGTCGAGACCCATCCGGCTCAGCGACCGGTCGAGGCTCGCCAGCAGATACTTACGCGACCCCCACTCGCCGTACGGCCCGGGCCACATGTCGTAGCCCGCCTTGGTCGAGATGAACAGCTCGTCGCGGTAGGGCCGGAAGTCCGCGCGCAGGTGGCGGCCGAAGTTCTCCTCCGCGGAGCCGTACGGCGGGCCGTAGTTGTTGGCCAGGTCGAAGTGGGTGATGCCGAGGTCGAAGGCCCGGCGCAGGACGGCGCGCTGCACGTCGAGCGGGTGGCCGTCGCCGAAGTTGTGCCACAGCCCGAGGGAGATCTCGGGAAGCAGCACGCCACTCCTTCCGCTGCGCCGGTACCGCATGTCGTCGTATCGAGCGGGGGCGGGGACGTAGGGGTGCGGGATCATGCGTGGCCTTTCTTGCGCGACTGGGCCGGTCCTTTGCCGCGGCCTTACTCAAGGACTACCAGCAAACCGCACATGCCAACGGCCGCCCAGAGCCCTCGGCCCGGGCGCGCTCACGTGCTCACCGCACGCCTCTCGGGCGGAACTGGACGCTGATGCGGGCGCCGATCACCGTGGCCGACTTCGGGATCGCGTGCTCCCAGGTGCGCTGGCAGCTTCCGCCCATGACGATGAGGTCGCCGTGGCCCAGCTCGTGCCGCAAGGTCGGGCCGCCCCCACCTCGGGGGCGCAGCAGCAGCGGGCGCGGGGTGCCGACCGACACGATCGCGACCATGGTGTCGTGCGTGCTCCCCCGCCCGATGGTGTCGCCGTGCCAGGCGACGCTGTCCCTGCCGTCGCGGTAGAGGCACATCCCGGCCGTGCGGAACGGCTCGCCGAGCTCCTCCTCGTAGTGGGCGTTGAGCGCGTCCTTCGCCTGGGCCAGCACCGGGTCGGGAAGCTCCTCGTCCTCGTCGTAGAACTTCAGCAGGCGGGGCACGTCCACGACCCGGTCGTACATGTGCCTGCGCTCGGCGTGCCACGGCACCACCTCAAGCAGGCGTTCGAAGAGCGCGTCGGCCCCCTCGATCCAGTGCGGCCGGACGTCGATCCAGGCGCCGCGCTCCAGGGGAGTGCGCCGCACCGACGAACCGAGCGGGCCGACGTGAACATCCTCGCCCCAATCCAGCAGCGAAGCCTGGAAAGCCGTCATAACGCCATCATATTAGAACAGCTATTCGATCATGCCGTGAGCGAGCAGGAAGAGACCCGTCACCGCACGTCGAGGTCGAGGCCCGGCGGCAGGCCGGTGACGGTGGCGTGACCCGCCGCGTCCACGGCGACGCTCACCTCCGCGCCCGCCACCCGCAGCCCCCGGGCCGACAGCGCGCCGAGCGGCGCCCCGGCCATGGGCCGCAGCAGCACCCGCCCCGCCGGCACGTCGGGGTACAGGCCGAGCGCGGCGTGCGCGATCGTCACGGCCGCGGCGGCCGACCACGCCTGGGGACGGCAGGCCGCCGGGTAGGGCATGGGCCTGCCGAGGCCGGGCCGCGGACCGGCGCTGTCCCCGGCGTACAGCTCGGGCAGCCGGTAGCCGAACGCCTCCCCCGCCGCGAGCAGCCCTTCGGCGAGCCCGGCCGCCTGCGCGGTGAACCCGGCCCTGGCCAGCCCGGCGAGCACGATGGCGGTGTCGTGCGCCCAGATCGAGCCGCAGTGGTAGGACAGCGGGCTGAAGCCGCCGTCGCCGGACGACATCGTGCGCAGCCCGTAGCCGCCGCTCATCATCGGGGCGGCCAGCAGCTTCGCGACCTGGGCCGACTCCTCCTCCGACAGCAGACCGGTGCCGAGCAGGTGGCCGATGTTGCTGGTGAGCGCGTCCACCGGCCGCTTGTCGGTGTCGAGCGCGAGCGCGGGGAAGCGCCCGTGCGGGCCGTCCACCCAGAACCGGGCGCGGAACCGCTCGGCCAGCGCGTCGGCGTGCTCGTTCCACCGGCCCGCGCCGGGCCGGCCGAACGCCTGCAGCAGCGACGCCGCGTTCCTCGCCGCCTCGTACGCGTAGCCCTGCACCTCGACGAGCGCGATCGGCGGCTTGGCCTGGCTACCGTCGCGGAACCGGATGGAGTCGCCGGAGTCCTTCCAGCCCTGGTTGGCCAGGCCGCGGTCGGAGGTGTCGATGTACTCCACGAACCCGTCGCCGTCGGGGTCGGCGAAGTCGGCGAGCCAGCCGAGCGCGGCCTCCATGTTCGGCAGCAGCGCCGCGACCTCGCGCTCGGGCATCCCCCACCGCCAGGCGTCGTGCAGGAGGCTGATCCACAGGGGAGTGGCGTCGATCGTGCCGTAGTAGGCCGCGGGCAGCCGCAGGCCGTTGCCCTCGACGGTGAACTCGTGCCGCCGCAGCTCGTGCATGATCTTCCCCGGCGCCTCGCCCGAGGTGGGGTCCACCCGCGTGCCCTGCCGGCGCGCGAGCACCCGCAGCGTGCCGGCGGCGAGGTCGGTGCCGAGCGGCAGCAGCATCCGGGCGGCCCACAGGCTGTCGCGCCCGAAGAGCGTGAGGAACCAGGGCACGCCGGCGCCGAGGAAGGTGTCGCCGGGGGCGCCGGCCTCCGCGAGCCGCAGCGACCGCAGGTCCTCCAGTGACTGGTTCAGCAACCGGGTCAGCCGCCGGTCGGCGGCGGTGACCTCGGGCCTGGTCCACTCCAGCGTCCTGGCCGGCGTGACGACGACGGCGGCGGGGTCGTCCACGACGACCTCCCAGCGCAGCGTCGCCGACCCGCCCGGCGGCAGGCTCAGCTCCCAGCGCAACCGGGTGCCGTCGGCGGTCTCCGAGCGGGCGTCCTCGCCCACGGCCGTGACCCGGATGCCGCCGCTCCGCCACGACAGGCCGCCGGGACCCGAATGGGGGCCGTCGGGCTCGGCCGGCGCGGTGTCGCCGCCCGACTTGACGACCTCGATCGGCGCGAAGTCGCAGCCCAGCTCGACCGTGACCGAGGCGGTCACGGCGACGGAGGCGGTGGAGGTGATCTCCACGCGCTCGCTCATGCCGTACGCGCCGACCTCCCGGACGCGTTCGAGCCGCACGGTGGGGTCGGGGTGGGGGTCGCCGAGCCAGCGGGCGAGCGAGACGAACCGGGTGCGCCCGGCCTCCTCGTGGACGTGGCCGATCGCCTCGGGCTCGCGGCCGTTCACGAGCAGCGTCGCCTGCGACAGCGCCCGGTGATCGGCGTGGAAGAGCCCCTGGACGCCGAAGGGGCGGATCTGGCCGTCAGCGCCGCTCAGCGCCCCGGTCGGCGCCATGACGGTGCTGACCAGCTCGTGCAGTGGCGGTTGCAGGCGGTACGCCGTGCCGGTGGCGAACTCGCCACCCGCACCGGGCGTGGCTCCGACGAGCACCGATGGGCCCTCCTGGATCGAATCGCCGGCTTTGACCTTGACATGTGGTCGCCGGGGGTGCACATTGCGAAACACTCAGTTTATTTTGATCGATCTAATCATGCCTTACTCCTCCTTGAACGTTCAAACCCCCAGAAGGGCAGGACATGACCGAAAAGGTGACCATCGCCGATGTGGCCCGGCTCGCCGGCGTGTCACGCCAGACGGTCTCGAACGTCCTGAACAGCCCGGACGTCGTCCGCGAGGAGACCAGGCAGCGGGTGCTGCGCGCGGTGGAGGAGCTGGGCTACCGGGTCAACCAGGCGGCCCGCCAGATGCGCACCGGCCGGTCCCGGCTGATCGCCATCCGGATCGAGCCCGACCGGGACGGCATCAACGGCTCGGTGCTCGACCGCTTCCTGCACGGCCTGACCGAGTCGGCGGCACGGTCCGGCTACCGGGTGCTCCTCTACACGGCCGACGACGACCAGGCCGAGGTCGACACGTTCGAGGACCTGCTCGGCGCGTACGAGCCGGACGCGTTCGTGCTGACCAGCACCCACCACGGCGACCTGCGCACGGCCTGGCTGCTGGACCGCAAGGTGCCGTTCGTCACCTTCGGACGCCCCTGGAGCGCGGACTCCGCGGGCGCCTCCCATGCCTGGGTGGACGTGGACGGCGCGGCCGGCACGGCCGCGGCCACCCGCCACCTGCTCGACGCGGGCCATCGCGTGATCGGCTTCCTCGGCTGGCCGTCCGGCTCCGGGGTCGGCGACGACCGCCGCGAGGGCTGGTCACGCACGCTCGCCGCGGCGGGCGTGGACCCCGCCGGCCTGAGCCGGGCCACCAGCGACGGGGTGGCCGACGGCGAGAAGGCCGCCCACGACCTGCTGCGGTCGGACCTCGGGGTGACCGCTCTCGTCTGCGCCAGCGACTCGCTCGCGCTCGGCGCGCTGCACGCCGCCCGCTCCCCCGGCCTCGCCTGGCGGCCCGGCAGTGACGCGGCGGAACGGCCGGTCGCGGTGATCGGCTTCGACGACACGCCGGTGGCCAAGGCCGTCGGCCTGACCAGCCTGAGCCAGCCGCTGGCGCAGGCCGCCGCGCACTGCGTGGCGCTCCTCACCACACTCCTCGACGGCCAGACGGACCCCGGCGAACCGCCGGCGAACGTGCTGCTCGAACCCTCGCTGGTCGTCCGCCAATCGGCGTGAACCGGCGCGTCCCCCTCAACGAAGATCGGGAATCCTCATGAAGAACAGAACCGTACGGACGGCGGCGCTGGGCGCCGCCTGCGCCGCCCTCCTTGCCTCGGCCGCCTGCGGCAGCGGTTTCGACGACGACAAGGCGGCCGCTCCCGCCCAGCAGAGCAGCGGCCCCGCCGAGCTGCAGATCCTCATCGGCTCCTCGGGCGACGCGGAGACCACCGCGGTGAAGGACGCCGCCGCCGCCTGGGCGCAGAAGTCGGGCTCGAAGGCGACCGTGACCCCGGCGCAGGACCTCGCCCAGCAGCTCGGCCAGGCGTTCGCGGGCGACAACCCGCCCGACGTGTTCTACGTGGACGCCTCCCGGTTCGCCGACTACGCGAGCGTGGGCGCGCTGGAGCCGTACGCCGACAAGCTGTCCGGGGCGTCGGACTTCTACCCGAGCCTGCGCACCACGTTCACCTACGACGGCAAGTTCTACTGCGCGCCGAAGGACTTCTCCACCCTCGCCCTGGTGATCAACGACGACCTGTGGGCCAAGGCCGGGCTCGGCGAGGGCGACGTGCCCACCACCTGGGACCAGCTCAAGACAGTGAGCGAGAAGCTCAAGGCCAAGGGCGTCACGCCGCTCGCGATCGGCGACACGCGCGACCGGGTCGGCGCGTTCCTGGTGCAGGCGGGCGGCTGGATCACCAGCCCCGACGGCAAGCAGGCGACGGCGGACACCCCGGAGAACCTCAAGGCCCTCCAGTACGTCCAGTCGCTGCTCAAGGACAAGCTCGCCCAGTTCCCCAGCCAGCTCGACGCGGGCTGGGGCGGTGAGGCGTTCGGCAAGGGCAAGGCCGTGATGACCATCGAAGGCAACTGGATCAAGGGCGCCCTGAAGGCCGACTTCCCCGACGTGAAGTACAGCGTGCACGAGCTCCCGGCCGGGCCCAAGGGCAAGGGCACCCTGTCGTTCACCAACTGCTGGGGCATCTCCTCCAAGAGCAAGTACAAGCAGCAGGCGATCGACTTCGTCGAGGCGATGACCACCGTCGACCAGCAGATGGCCTTCGCCAAGGCCTTCGGCGTCATGCCCTCGCGGCAGTCGGCCAAGGACGCCTACACCAAGGAGTTCCCCGCCGACGGCCCGTTCGTGAACGGCGCCGACTACGCCCAGGGCCCGGTCAACGCGCCGAAGATGGACAGCGTCCTGGCCGACTTCGACACCGGCATCCAGAAGCTCACCTCCAGCGACCCGAAGGCGCTGCTGGAGCGTCTGCAGAAGAACACCCAGGCCGCCCTCGGCTGACGCGAGAGCCGACGCGAGACGGAGCGGGCCCCGGCCGGTGACGGCCGGGGCCCCGCCGACCGGAAGGAGTGACCGTGGCCGACACCGCACCCGCACGGGCCACGCGGCCCGGCCCCCGGCTGAGCGCCGCCGTGCGGGAGAACATCGCGGGCTGGCTGTTCGTGGCGCCGGTGGTGGTGATCCTGGGCCTGTTCATGCTGCTGCCGATCCTGATGGCGATGTGGGTCAGCCTCACCGACTGGAACGGCCAGGGCAGCCCGTTCCGCTCGGGCGTGCCGTTCGTGGGGACGGAGAACTACACCCGGCTGTTCACCGAGGACGGCCTGGCCCGCCAGGACTTCATGACCAGCGTGCGGAACAACTTCTACTACGTCGCGATCGTCGTGCCGGCCCAGACGGTCCTGGCGCTGGGCCTCGCCCTGATCGTGAACAGCAGGATGCTGAAGGGGAAGACGTTCTTCCGCGCCGCGTTCTTCTTCCCCTCGGTCACCAGCTCGGTGGCGATCAGCGTCGTGTTCCTGTTCATCTTCGCCAACTCGGGCGCCGTGACCAGCCTGCTGAAGCTGTTCGGGATCGACGGCCCGCAGTGGTTCTCCGACTCGCGGGGCGTGCTCCACCTGCTGCTCGGGGGGCTCGGCCTGGTCGACCCGGCCGATCCGCCGGCGGCGCTGACGGACGGCGGGCCGTTCGGGCTGTCGTGGTGGGAGTGGCTGTCGGGGCCCAGCGTGGCGATGTGCACGATCATCATGCTGGTCGTCTGGACGACGTCTGGAACGTTCATGTTGATGTTCCTGGCCGCGCTCCAGGACATCCCGGTGACGCTGGAGGAGGCCGGCATGCTCGACGGGGCCGGGCGCTGGCAGCGGTTCCGGCACATCACGCTCCCGCTGCTGAAGCCCACGCTGTTCCTGGTGCTGACGCTCGGCCTCATCGCGACCTGGCAGGTCTTCGACCAGGTCTACGTGATGAGCCAGGGCAACCCGGCCAAGACCACCCTCACCCCGGCCTTCCTGTCGTACCAGACGGCCTTCCGGAGCTTCGAGTACGGCTCGGGCACGGCCATCTCGTTCGTGTTGTTCGCCATCATCGTCGTGCTCGCACTGGTCCAGCGGTGGATCATGCGCGACCGCGACCCCGCCCGCCGTACGAGGAGGTCGTGACCGTGAAACGCCGGGACCCCCGCTCGCTCGCCTCCACCTTCGCGGGCTACTTCGTGCTGGTCTTCTTCGCGCTGGTCTTCCTCTACCCGTTCGTGATCCAGGTCGCGAACTCGTTCAAGACCGAGCCGGACGCCGCCGCGAACGCGCTGTCGCCCATCCCCCATCCCTTCACGACCAGCGGTTACGAGAAGGTCTTCCTCAACACCGACCTGCCGCTCTGGCTGGGCAACTCGGTGCTGGTGACGATCCTGGTCACCGCCGGCCGGGTGCTGCTGTGCTCGATGGCCGGGTACGCGCTGGCGCGGATCCGCTTCCGGGGCCGCAAGGCGCTGTTCTCCGCGGTCATCGGGGTCATGGCCGTGCCGCCCGTGGTGCTGTTCGTGCCGAAGTTCCTGGTGCTCAACCAGTTCGGCCTGTACGACAGCTACACGGCGCTGATCCTGCCCCTGATCGTGGACGCCGCGGGCGTCTTCATCATGAAGCAGTTCTTCGAGTCGGTGCCGGTGAGCGTGGAGGAGGCCGCGCGCATCGACGGCGCGGGGGTGTGGCGCACCTTCTGGTCGGTGGTGCTGCCGATGGCACGACCGGCCCTGATCACCCTGACGATCATCTCCTTCCAGGGCAGCTGGAACGAGTTCGCGCACACGCTGGTGGCGGTGCAGAGTCCGGAACTGTTCACGCTGCCGCGAGGGATCGCCGACCTGGTCAGCGGCTCGCTCGGCAAGGGCACGCAGTATCCGCTCAAGCTGGGCGCCGCCGTGCTCGCCACGATCCCGGTGGCCGTCATCTTCGTGGTGTTCCAGCGCTACTTCGTACGCGGCGCGAACGAGGGCGCGGAGAAGGGCTGACGCCCTGTGGCCGTCCCCGGACCGGGCAGCCCGGCTGAGCTGAGTGAAGCGGGATTTGCGCACTAATCCGGGGTTGGCGGGGCGGGCTGGTGTACCTGCGCACGGCGAAGGCCGGCCGGGCCGAGCCACGTCGTGAGGGCGGTCCGGAGAGCGTCCAGGTCCGGCCGCTCGCGGGCGCGGGTGACCCAGGCGACATGTCCGTCAGGACGGATGAGTACGGCGTCCGCGCCGAGATCGGAGCCCTCGGCAGGACGGGCGCGGACGAGATCGACTCGGTCCGCCCAGCCGTCCACGACCTCGTCGAGCGGCGCTAAACCACCGAGATCCAGCAGAACCGCGCGGGCGCGGTGCAGCAGCTCGTAGACGCGGCCCTGCCCGAGTTCGAGGTCAGGCATCCGCCGGCCGAGGAGGTCGTCCGTCCCCTCCATCGGATACCTGATGTCGGTGCCCGTGATCATGCCGGCCAGGCGCAGCCGTACCTCATCGATGCCGATGAGATCGCACAGCACCTCGCGCAGCGCGGAGGTGTGATCGTCCACCCGCCAGAGGGCGGTCTGGGCGCGGGTGTTGTGCAGGACGCGGGCGGCGATCGGGTGGCGTTCGGCCTGGTAGGTATCGAGCAGCACATCCGGGGCCTGGCCGCGGACGACGACGGCGAGCTTCCAGCCGAGGTTGACCGCGTCCTGCACGCCCGTGTTCAGGCCCTGACCGCCCGCCGGGAAGTGGATGTGCGCGGCGTCGCCGGCGAGGAGAACCCGGCCCTCTCGGTAACGGCCGGCCTGGCGCGCCGCGTCGCCGTGGCGGGAGAGCCAGCGCGGCGAGTGCATGCCGTAATCCGTCCCGGCGATCCTGATCAAGGCCGTGCGGAGGGTCTCCAGGGTCACCGGTTCGTCCCGGTCGGCGACGTGGTCGAACTCGTTGGTCAGCACCCGGTACCAGCCCGCGCCGAATGACAGCACCGAGAAACTGCCGTGCTCGCGCCGCTCCTGGAAGATGTCGTCCGCGGGCGGCTCGGCGAGCTCGATGTCGCCGAGCAGCGCGGTCATCGTGGCCGGGGTGCCGGGGAAGTCGATGCCCGCGAGCCGGCGCACGGTGCTGCGGCCGCCGTCGCAGCCGACGAGGTAGCCGGCCCGCACGCGCGACCCGTCCGCGAGCTCCACCGTGACACCCGTCTCGTCCTGGATGAACCCCGCCACCTCGGCGCCGCGTCTCAGCCGTACCCCGACCTCCGCCGCACGCTCCTCCAGCAGCCGTTCCACCTCGGACTGCACGATGACGAGGACGTACGGATGCCGCGTCGCCACGTCGGACACGTCGAGCCGGAGGCCGGAGAAGTGCACGCCCTGCCTTCGCCGCCCGCGCTCGAGAAACCGGTCGAGGAGGCCCCGCTGATCGAGCGTCTCCATCGTCCGGATGTGCAGGCCTCCGGCCCGCGACTCCACCGTCCGGGGCTGCGGGAGACGCTCGAGCACGAGCACATCGACCCCGGCGATCCCCAGCTCGCACGCGAGCATCAGCCCGGTCGGCCCCGCGCCGGCGATCGCCACCTGCGTGTCGGTCATGGTCAACTCCTTGGTCGTCGTTCGGTCGAATTGGTCAGACCGCGTTGAGCCCTGCAGCGGCAATCGACACGGGTCGCCGGCCCCGGCCCGCGTGACGGGCATGCGCGATGGCGACCTGCTTGCCGCCCGCTCCTACCGGCTGATCTGACGCGGAACCGCCACCGCGAGAAGTTTGTCCGGGTTCCGGATGGCGTAGAAGTTGGTGATCTTCCCATCGGCGATCTCGATCAGGAAGACCCCTTCCAGGCGCTCGCCGCTGAGGACCATCGCGGGCGTGTTGTTGCAGTTGACCCTCTCGATCCGCAGGTCCGCCAGCCGCTCCAGACGGAACAGGTTCATGAGGACCGCGGCCACCTTTTCCGCGCCCACCACCGGCCGGCGCGCTGCGGTGGTCTTGCCGCCGCTGTCGGCGGTCCAGGTGACGTCCGGCGCGAGCAGCGAGAGCAGCCCTTCCAGGTCACCGGTGGCCGCCGCGGTCATGAACCGCTCGGTGATCCGCGCGGTCGTGGCGGCGTCGGCGGGCTCGAAGCGCTTGCGCCGCGCCCGTACGTGCTCGCGAGCGCGGTGCGCCACCTGGCGCACCGTCGCCACGGATTTGCCCACCGCCGCGGCGATGTCGTGGTACTCGAAGCCGAACACCTCGCGCAGCACGAACACCGCACGCTCATCGGGGGTGAGCGTTTCGAGTAGGACGAGCATCGCCATCGACACCGACTCGGCGAGCAGCACATCGGTCGACGCGTCGTTCTCGTCGAGCAGCAGCGGCTCGGGCAGCCACGAGCCGATGTAGTCCTCGCGACGGCGCGCGCTCGTCCGCATGGCGTTGAGCGCCTGCCGGGTCACCAGCTGTGCCAGATACGACTTGGTGTCCCGCACCGTCGCGAGGTCCACTTCCGCCCACCGCAGATAGCTGTTCTGCAGCACGTCGTCGGATTCGGTCACCGAGCCGAGGATCTCGTAGACGATCGTGAACAGCAGCGGCCGCAACAGGGTGAACCGCTCGGCATGCTCGTCGGTGCTCACGGGGAGGTGACCACCCGCGCGGCGGAGGCCGGCTGCTCAAAACGCCGGCCGCCCTTGGGCCAGGTCATGGAACCCGGCTTGCGCGCCTCGAGGCGGATCCGCTTCGCCACCACGAACTTGCAGGTCACCTCCTTGATCACCGCGCCCATGCGGCCGCCGATGAAGACGTTCACCGCGGTGTCGTCCTTGCGGGCCAGCTGCCGGATCCCCGCGCGCCGGCCGAGGCTGACGCACGCTCCCGTGAAGGCCAGGTCGATCACCGCCGGTTCGGTCCCCGCGATCCGGCTCAGCACGGTGTCGGCGGCCCGTGCCCCGAGCGGCCCGGCGGCGTAGCCGCTCATCCGCAGCGGCTGACCCGACGGCGCGGCGGCGTCGCCGGCCGCGACGATGCGATCGTCGTCGACGCTGGTCAGCGTCTCGTCGGTGAGCAGCCGGCCGAGCGCGTCGGTGCGCAGCCCGCTCGCGGCGGCCAGCGCCGGCACGCCGAAACCGGCCGTCCAGATGGTGAGCGCGCTCGGACGCACCCCGCCATCGGCGGAACCGTCGGAAAGGACGACCGCGTCCGGCCGCACCTCGCTCACCGAAGAGGCCTCGAGCACGGCGACACCGTGCCGGGTCAGCCATTTGGCGATGTATCGGCGGCCAGGTGCGCTGAACGTCGGCGCCAGGGCGCGGCCGCACACCAGCGTGACCCTGCGTCCTTGCTCGGTCAGCTCGGCGGCCGTCTCTATGCCGGTCAACCCGCCGCCGATCACGGTGACCGGAGCATCGAGGGGCAACTCCTCCAGCCTGGCGCGCAGCCGCCGCGCGGATTCCAACTCAGCGATGTCGAACGCGAATTCGGCCGCGCCGGGCACCGATGAGGGTGTCGCCGCCGTGCTGCCGACCGCGTAGATGACGTAGTCATAGTCCAAGGTACGACCCGACGCCAGCAGAACCCTGCGCGCGGCGGTGTCGATGCGCGTGCCGCTGTCGACGACCAAGCGGATGCCCTCGCCGAGCAGCGTGCCGTAGTCGATCGTGGCGTCGCCGGTACGGGCCACGAACTGGTGCAGCCGGATGCGTTCGACGAACTCCGGACGGGGGTTGACCAGGGTGACGTCGACGTCATCGCGCGCCCGCAGGCGATTGGCCGCGAGCGTTCCGGCGTAACCGCCACCGATGACCACGACCTTGTGGAGCGTGTTGTGTTCGGTCATGCCCTCAGGACACCGCTGATCGCTGAGACGTGACATCACGCGATGTGACAGACGTCACTTCACGTAGCGCGGGCACATCCACTCCGGGACCTCTTCAGCACCTGTCCAGCAGGCGGACGGAGCAGTTCAGCTCGGCGCCGACCCGGTCGAGCAGTACGGCGAAGCCGTCGCGCGTCCGCGGCCCGAGCTGCCGGAAGAACCCGTTGACGAGGGGCACTCCCCAGCGCAGGCTCTCGGCCACGTTGCGGACCTGGTGCACCAGCAACGTGCCGGCCGGATCGGGCGCGATGCGGTATTCGCCCCGATACCACCAGCCGCCCTGCGCGGCCAGCAGGTCCGGGCCCACCTCGACCGTCATCGTGTGGCCGGGCGCGGCGAGCACGAACCGGTCCGGTCCGCCTGTGAGCGTCCCGCCGTGCTCCGCCAGCGGGAAGCAGTTGTCACGCCCCACCGGCCCCGGCCGTACGCGCAGGAGCAGGCCGGCCACGCGCTCGACCGGCGCCTCAACGACGCCGCGCACCTCGCACAGGAGGGTTCCCGCGGACGTCACGGCGTGCCGATCCGCGTGTTCTGGAACGACGCGAAGCGCCAGCCGTCGCCCTCCCTGACCGCGGTGAACGTCATGATCGAGTCGCGGCCGGGGTCGGCCGTGCCGTCCGGCAGGGACGAGCCCCCGGTGGTCACGACCAGTGCCACGTCCGGGCTGAGGAAGCGGATCTTCCGCAGCGGCGGCGCGGTGGCGGGGCCGCCCAGCCGGGACCCCTTCAGCGGGCCCTCGAACAGCGCCCGGTGGCTGTCCTCGATGGCTCGGCGGCCCTCCATGCGGGCCCCGAAGAACGTCACGTAGTCGGCGTCCTCGGTGAACAGCCCGGCGAAGGCGGCGGCGTCTCCGTCGTTCCAGGCCGCGGTCAGCGCGTCGAGCAGGCGGTGGATGTCGTCGGACATGTCGTACGGCTCCTCTCGGATGACCGCGAAGCCGCCTATCCTTCGGAGTGCGAGCCCTGATCGGCCGCTTCGCGGTGGTCGGGTCCGGCGCCGGCCGGATGTTGGCGCATCCGGCCGGCGCGTCACTGCGGGTCGAGCTGCCCGGTGTTCGAATCGGCACTCCAGGAGACCTGTCCGGACCGGATCTCGGCGAGGGTCGCGCGGACCCACTCCAGCTCGGCGGCCTTCATCGCCCGGTCGTACTCCACTTCCAGGACCAGCACGCGCGGCAGGCCGGATCCGGTGAGCGCCGCGATGTGCGCGTCGGCGGAGACGATCGCGCCCTCCAGCGTGGCGGCGCGGGTGCTCAGCGCCCGCTCCGCCTCGGGGACCGGAAGGCATCCCATCAGCGACACCGCGGCCAGGAAGACCTTGGTGTCGCCGTCCGGCTGTTCCAGGAGGCGGCGGAGCCGGGTGCTCAACTCGGCCCGTCCCTCCTCGGTCACCCGGTAGACCGTACGCTCCGGCCGGCGGCCCTCCCTGCTGGTCTCCACGGGGGCGATGAGCTCCTCGCGGGCCAGCCGGTCGACCGCGTGGTAGAGGCTGCGTGGCAGGCCGCTGATGTAGTCCTTGTGCGTGTCGATGACGAACCGGTGCAGCTCGTAGGGGTGGGCGGGCCGTACGGACAGGAGGGCGAGCACCGTCAGCCCGACCAGGTCCCTGTCCGCCCGTCCCCGCGCCATCGCTCCCCCAGATGCTTTATTGCAATCCGCACTATAGCCATACGCACCTGAAGCGGAAAGCCCCTGCATGAAGGTCGGCCGCGCGGGACGGGCGGCTGAATCGGCTACAGCTGCGCCAACCAGTCGGCGATCGCCACGAAAGATGATGCCGAGCAAGGGGCCACGGTGACGGCTCACATGGCAGCCGAAGCGGGAATCCGAGGGGGCCTCCCTGTCGTCATCGACCTGGCCCTGGAGGTCGATCTCCTCGACGAAGGCGGGCTCGGCGGGAAGGCCGACGCGCTCTTCTACCTCAGCAAGGAGGCGTTCAAGCGCCGCCTGATAGACGACCTGTGGAAGGCCCGTGCGGCGACGGCCCCGAAGTCCCTCGTCCGAGTTCTGCTCACGCCGGTGATCCTCGACGCCGTACGGAAGGAACTGCGGCGGCAGACGGGACACAATGCGGACGAGAAGGAGATCGAGCGCATCCTCCAGGCGGACGTCCTTCGGCCCGATCTCCTCGTCTGAACAGCGGAGGGCGGGCGGATGGCCACCGATCGCGCAGACGCCGCAACGGCGCCTGCGCGGTCCACGTCGTCCACTACATCAGGGACCGTCTCCGGCACGGCCGCCGACCGCGCCGCGGCCCCCGGTCACGCGGTGGCGGCGGGGTCGGCGGCGAACTCGGCGGTCAACTCGGCCTGAGCGGCCAGAGCGGCGTCGAGGGCCTCGGGGTCGTCGGCGTCGAGCGTCATCGCGCATCCCATGCGGATCGCGTCGAGGTCCACCGGCCCGCGCCTGGTCGCCCACCAACGGCCGACGTCCGACCGCCAGATGATCCAGCCGGTATGGACCCGTGCGATGTCCTCCAACGTGGTCATGTCACCCATCTCCAACGGCTGCTCGCGGAAGTGGGCCAAGCTAAGCGCTTTTAGAGCGGTTGGAGTATCAGCCAGAGGACGTCCAATCACAGCCAGTAGCCGCGCGAACACAGAATCTCCCGTAGTGTCAGCGTGTCACGCTGACACAGTGTGCTGGGGGTGCGACATGCCGGCCAACCACCGCCATCCACCGAACCGCCGGCTCGCGTGGGAACGCCTGCAGCGCGGGTGGTCCTACGAGGAGCTGTGCGAGCGCATCCGTACGTCCATGCGGTCGTGCGACGAGAAGGACACCGGCCTGACGGCCAACACGGTGCGGCGGTGGGAGACCGGCGAGCGGTGGCCGGATCCGCGCTACCGCAAGCATCTCGTGACGATTTTCGACAAGCCCGCGAGCGAGCTGGGACTGCTCACCCCCGACGAGATGGCCATGCGGCCGGTCACGGAGGTGGTGGACGAGATACGGAGGCTGCTGAGCATGATCGTCGCAGAAGGCATCGACCGCTCCACGTTCCTGCGGGGGCTCCTCAGCGCGGGCGTGCTCGCCCCGCTCCTCGGTGAGGGCGGCGAGCGTCTTCCCGCGGCGGTGGAACGCGGGCGCGGGGTCGACGCCGAGTCGGCCGAGGCGTTCGCCCGGGTGGTCGACAAGCAGGCCGCCCTCTACTGGACCTCGCCGCCGGACGACATCTTCCAGGCGTCGGTCGCGCACACCCGGCTCGGCATGAGCCTGCTGCGTGCGGCGCCGGAGGGAGCGGTCAGGCAGACGCTGGCCGAGGCGGCCGCACGCTCGGCCCTGCTGTCGGGGAGGGTGGCCTTCTTCGACCTGAACGACGGCCCCACCGCCGCGCGGCTCTACCGGATGGCCCTGTCCGCCACCCGGGAGTGCGGCGACCATCCGCTCGCCGCAGCCGTGCTCGCCCACGCGGCGTTCGTGCCGGGGTTCGAGGGCAACCGTACGGACGCCCTGGGCCTGCTGGACGCGGCCTTCGCGCACGCCTGGCACGGCGTCGGCCCGCTGACCAGGGCGTGGCTGCACTGCGTGGCGTCGGAGATCTCGGCGCGCTGCGGCGAGCCGAAGGAGTGCATGCGCCACATCGACCGCGCCGACCACATGGTGGACGCGGGCGGGGACGACCCGGCCTGGCTGGACTTCTTCGAGCGGGCCAGGCTCGACGGCTTCGCCGGCTACAGCGCGCTGACGGCGGGCAACCACGAGGAGGCGGCCCGACGGCTGCGCAAGGCGCTCGACGACCTGGGCCCGAACGGCGGCAAGCAGCGCTCGGTGCTGCTCGCCGACCTCGCCGCCGCCCACGCCCCCACCGACGGCGACCAGGCCGCCGAACACCTCAGGCAGGCGGTCGAGGCGCTCGAGGACCAGTGGTACGTGATCGGGCACGACCGCGTCCGCGGCGTGCTGAAGATCCTGCCGCCCGCGGCGGACACCCGGGCACTGGACGAACGGCTGACCGACCTCGGCCGCTCCCGACACCCCGAGCTCACGATGTGACCGCGGCCCCCGCCCGCCACGCCACGCGCAGCGCCTCGATCTCGGCCGGGGAACTCTCGCGGGCGATGAACGGGATGTCCAGCAGGTGTCGCGTCGCGGCGGCGGACAGGCGTTCGCGCACGACGGCGGAGTCGTCGAGCACCTGGCGGTAGAGCGACGCCCCGTCCATGCAGAAGACGTCGACCAGCACGGTCCTCCCGTCCACCGCCCGGCGGACGTTGCCGTGGTTGAGGTCGATCCCGTCCCACCACGGCATCCGCGCCCGCCATTCCTCGTCCACGGCGAGGGCGGTGCGCCGTACGGCGTCGAACGCCTCGTCGCCCGCCCCCTCGCGCCACCGCCGGGCGACCTGCGCCGCCTCGGCCTGCTCGGCCGGGGCCAGGAACTCCAGGACCGTGAGCGAGCCGCCGCCGTCGAGCGCCTCCGTGAGCGCCACCCGCGGCAGGTACGGGTTGCCGGGACAGCGGCGGCACAGCTCCAGGAAGGCGGGATACGCCGGGTCGAAGGGGCAGACTCGCGCCGCGAGCAGGCCGCGCGGCGAACGCAGCCCGACGGCCCAGTCACCCACCCCGCACGGCGTCCAGCCGAGCCCGACGAGGTCGGCCAGCGCGTCCCGGTGGCTGGCCGTCCCCCATGCCCGGCCGAGCAGCGGCACGAGGTCGACATCGTGATCAGCCGTCACCCCGGCAACTCTAAATGCTCATCGCCCGGCTGAGCTTCTCCCAGCCGTCCAGGTCGGCGCGGAGCATTTCGTGGTGGGCCCGGATGCCGTCGACCGCGTCGTCACCCAGGGCGAGCCGCAGCGGAGGCTCGTCGTGGTCGAGGACCTGGAGGATCGCCTGCGCGGCCTTGGCCGGGTCCCCCGGCTGGGTGCCGTCCATGTCGTCCACCGAGGCCCGGGTCGCGCCCGTGGACACCCGGTAGGCGTCGATTGGCTCCGAGCGGTGCATGCGGTGGCCGCCGAACTCGGTGCGGAACGCGCCCGGCTCCACGATCAGCACCCGTACGCCGAAGGGCGCGACCTCGGCGGCGAGCGCTTCCGACAGTCCCTCAAGGGCGAACTTGGCGGCGCAGTAGGCGCCGAACCCCGGCATGCTGAGCTGTCCGCCCATCGAGCTCATCTGGATGATCGTCCCGCTCCCCTGCCTGCGCAGATGCGGCAGGACCGCCTTGGTCACGGCCACCGCTCCGAAGAACATGACCTCCATCAGCGCGCGCAGGTCGGCCATGTCGAGCTCTTCGACGGCTCCCACCGACCCGTGGCCGGCGTTGTTCACCACGACGTCGATCCGGCCGAAGGCCGACAGGGTCTCGGCCACCGCCGCGTCGACGGACGCGGCGTCGGTGACGTCCAGCCGTACGCTGCGCACCCGCTTGCCGCCCGTCTCCACCAGGTCCGCCAGCGTCTCGGGGCGTCGCGCCGTCGCCATCACCCGGTCCCCCGCGGCCAGAGCGGCCTCGGCCAGCTCCCGGCCGAAGCCCGCCGAGCATCCGGTGATCAACCACACCCGTCCGGTCATAGTCCCACTCCTCGTCTTCGTGATCAGTGCGACCACTCTCCCCCGTGCCGGTCCCCTGCGGCCAACACACGTTCCCTACAGCGGTTACAGTCAGAGCCTGTGACCCCCGAGCTGCGTCATCTGCGGTATTTCGTCGCCGTGGCCGAGCATCTGAGCTTCACCGTCGCCGCGCGGGAGCTGCACATCGCCCAGCAGTCGCTGTCGCAGCAGATCGCGGCGCTCGAACACGCCCTCGGCGCACGGCTGTTCGACCGCGACACCCGGGGCACGCGCCTGACCGAGGTCGGCCGCGTGTTCCTGCCCGAGGCGCGGGCCGTCCTGACCCGGGCGGACGCGGCCCTGGAGACCGCCCGCAGGGCGGTGCGCGGTGAGATCGGCCGGCTTCGGGTGGCCTTCCTCGTCTCCACCGCGAACTACATGATGCCGCCGGTCGTCCGCGCGTTCCGGAAGCGGTATCCGGACGTCGAACTGCTCGCCGAGGCCGTCGGCATCGCCGACCTGGTGGCGGGCCTGCGCGAGGACCGGTACGACGCGGCGTTCACCCGGCCGCCGCTGGTCGACGACCTGGTGACCGCGACGCTGGTCGCCGAGCCGGTCTGCGCGGTCCTACCGGCGGGCCACCCGCTCGCCGGGCGGGCCGGGCTGCGGCTCGCCGATCTGGCCGGCGAGCCGTGGGTGCTCACCCCGCGCGGCTCGTGGGAGCCGTGGCATCGGAAGTACGACGCGGACTTCCGCGCGGCGGGCTTCGAGCCGCGGGTGGTGCAGCGGGCCGACGGCGTGCCGAGCCTGCTCGGTCTGGTCGCCGCCGGCGTCGGCGTGACCCGGCTCGCCCGGTCGGCACACAGCCTGCGGCGCACCGGGGTCGTGTTCGTGCCGCTCGCCGACGAGCAGGCCGAGACCGTCATGGCATGGCATCCCGCGCGCGACCGGCAGGCCGTACGGAACCTGCTCGACGTGGCGGCGGAACTGGCCGCCTCGATCGACCTCACCGAGGCGGGTTGAGCGATCAGTCGCCGTTGTGCTTGCGGATCAGGGCGGGCAGCTCGGCCAGCGAGTCGACGTGGAACAGGCACGCCCGGGCGGCCCGCTCGTCGCGGAGGATGTGGCCCCACGGACCCCGCCGTACGAGGGCGGTGCGCAGCCCGGCCTTCTGGGCGGGCCGGATGTCGTTGTCGAGGCGGTCGCCCACGTAGAGGACGGACTCCGCCGGGCAGCCGGCCTCCGCCACCACGCGGTCGAAGAAGGACGCGTCCGGCTTCTCCACGCCCCAGCCGTCGGAGGTGCCGATCACGTCCACCGGCAGGTCGAGGGCGCGCAGGATCCCCTCGGCGCGGGCGGTCTGGTTGCCGGCGAGGCCGACGCGCAGCCCCATCTCCCGCAGCTCCGCCAGGCAGGGGCGGGCGTCGGGGTAGAGGTTCTCCTCGCCGAACGTCTCAGCCTGGCCTTCCCCGGCCCGGCGCTCCCGCTCGGTCTTGAGGTCGAAACCGGGCCGGAAGTGCTGGAAGGTGTCCCGGTAGTCGCCGCCGCGCGCGATCACGGCGCCGAACACGGCGGAGAAGGTGTGCCGCGGGACGCCCAGCCAGTCGGCCCAGGTGCCGTACTCGCGGGTCTCGTCCACCAGGGTCTCTCCGACGTCGAAGAAGACCGCCTCCAGCCGCATCGGTACCTCCCGTCTCTCACATTGCATCCAGACCTTACGCGGATTCGGTCGGCATCCACTGCCCCATCGGACAGGACCGAAGCCGCCGGATGCACCGAAGAAGATTCGGTTCCGGCATGGACAGTGGACGGCGGCGGAGGACAGGCTGGACGGGTACGACTCACGAGCCTTGGGAGCCGCGATGAGCCTGTCCGACCTGCAGCCCGTGCCCGCCGACCAGCTCGCCTTCCGGATGCCGAAGAGATTCGACACCGTGGAGGAGGAGCGGCGCCACCGCAAGGAGCGGCTCGCGGCGGCGCTGCGCCTGTTCGGGAGGTTCGGCTTCGAGGAGGGGGTGGCGGGCCACATCACGGCCCGGGATCCCGAGCACACCGACCACTTCTGGGTGAACCCGTTCGGCATGTCGTTCAAGCGGATCAAGGTCAGCGACCTGATCCTGGTCAACCACGAGGGCCAGGTGGTGGAGGGCCGTTACCACGTCAACCAGGCGGCGTTCGCCATCCACTCGATGGTCCACCAGGCCAGGCCCGACGTGGTCGCCGCCGCCCACTCCCACTCCGTGTACGGCAAGGCCCTGTCGGCGCTCGGCACGCTGCTCGAGCCGCTGACGCAGGACGCGTGCGCGTTCTACGAGGACCACGCCCTGTTCGACGACTACACCGGGGTGGTCGTGGAGACCGAGGAGGGCCGCCGCATCGCGCAGGCGCTGGGCTCGCACAAGGCGGTGATCCTGCGCAACCACGGCCTGCTGACCGTGGGCGACAGCGTCGAGGCGGCGGCCTGGTGGTTCATCACCATGGAACGCAGCTGCCAGGCGCAGCTCGTGGCGAAGGCCGCCGGACCGACGGTGCCCATCTCGCACGAGAACGCCAAGCTCACCCACGGCCAGATCGGCAACGACTTCGTCGGGTGGGTCAACTTCCAGCCCCTACTGGACCAGATCCTCGCCTCCGACCCCGAGTTGCTGGACTGAGCCTTCTGAACCAAGCACGGGGCCCTTCTGGACCAAGCACGGACCCGGGCCCCGTCGCCGGGACCCGGGCCGGATCGGCTGAGCGTTACGGCATCGGCACGGTGTCCTTCCACGTGGTGCCGGCGCTCCGGAAGGCGTTCACCCTGGAGGTGATCTCGGCCGGAGCCACGACCTCGTTCTTGCTGAAGTAGAACCAGTCCACCTGCTGGGTGTAGGCACGCGGGGTGGCGCTGCCCAGCAGCCCGCCGCTGATGAACCAGAGGTTGAAGTTCACCGACTGCGGCGTCTCGGGGTAGTAGTCGCCGCCGTGCTCGGCGAACAGCGTGCCGTCGATGTAATAGCGGACCGTGCCTCCGGAGACCTGCAGCACGAGGTCGTGCCAGCCGGCGTAGCTCGCCGTCCGCTCGGTGTGCGTGTTGACCGCGAGCCAGGGCTCGTTGCGGTAGGTCTCCCAGGTGGTCGTGTACATGATCGGGCCCTGCGCGCCCCAGCCGCCGTTCGGCAGGTATTCGAAGTCCTGCTCGCTGTAGTCCGGGTCGAGGTCGTACGCCAGGGGCGTGATGGTGAAGAACGTCTCCACGATGTTGTCGCCGTCCGGGCCGCTGTCCGGGGCGTCGGCGAACTTCACCCGCGCGGCGTACGTGCCCTCGAAGAACTTGCGCTGGTGCAGGAACTCGGCCTGCGAGGTGCCCCCCGCGGTGCCGTCGGTGGCCGCCCGCAGTTGCAGGGCCTTGTTGCTCCCGCTGACGACGGGGAAGCTGACGTTGGACGCCGGCCAGCTCGCGCCGGGGACGCCGGGACCGCCGCTGTTGGTCCGCACGGTCCAGTTGTGCGCGGTGATCTGCGGGTCGGACGAGGAGGCGTAGGCGAAGTCGTCGAAGACGACCCCGCTGCCGCCGCCCGGCGAAGGCGAGGTGGAGGGCGACGGGGACGGCGAGGGGTCGGTCACTCCCGCGGGCGGGGTGCCCCAGACCAGCGTGCCGCCCTGGTGGACCGTGACCTTGTCCCAGTCGCCGTACGTCGTCCTCGCCGGGCCGAAGGAGTAGTCGTCGCTCTGCCGGATCGTCTGCCAGTCGGACCGGTAGAAGCGCAGTTGCATGTCGCCGGTCGAGGCGCCGGCCGCCAGGCTGCCGGAGGTGAAGCCGACCTCCAGGTAGCGGTCGGCCGTGGCGGTGCCGGGCGAGATCGTCTGGAAGGTCCCGGTGATGGCCGAGCAGGAGACGACCGCCCACGAGCAGGCGAAACGGTACTGCTGCGTGGGCGAGTCGGCCTTGAAGTAGTAGCGGATCTTCACCGTGTTCAGCGGCACCGCCGTGGTCCCGCTGTTGACCAGGTCGAACCACGGCTCCACCTGGTCGGCGGTGGCGCCGGTGGCGCTGGTCTTGTAGCGCAGGCGCAGCGACTGGGCCGCCTGCGCGGGCAGAGCCACGACCAGCGCGGCCAGCAGGACGGCCGCGAGACCGCCCCATAAGAGCTTTCGTGACACCGCAGTCTTCCTTTCGTGGGGGGTGGACCCTTTCGGGTGGGTTGCGGAGTCAGGGGATTACCGGCCCCGGCCGGACCCCCAGGGACTCCAGGTGGGGGGTGAGCCTGTGGAGGAAATCGCGGTAGTCCCCCGCCGTGCCCCAGGCCACCTCGGCGAAGGCACACAGCCGGGGGAAGGCCATCGCCTCGACGTGCTCGGGCGTGGGCATGTACTCGGTCCACAGCTGGCACTGCACGCCGAGGATCCGGCCGGTGGCGCCCTCCGGGGCCGGAGGCGGCCTGAACCCGTAGACGTCGGCGAGGGAGAGCACCCGGCCGTGCGGCCCCGGGGCGTCGGCCGGATAGTCGAAGTAGGTGCTGGTGTGCGGGGCCAGCACGACGTCGAACCCTTCGAGCGCCGCCCGCGGGCCGCTCTCGTGGTCGAGCCAGGTCATCGCCGTCACGCCGGGAGCGCCTCCTGGCCCGTCGTACCAGTGGATCGGGCGCCGGCCGCGGGAGGTCACGTACGCGCCGGCGGTGGCGATGAACCACGCCCGCGCCGCGTCCGGGCCCGGCAGCCCGAGCTCGGCGATCCGGCGCAGCGCCGCCTCGCCGCGCTCCCACTCGTCGGCCGGGCACTCGTCGCCGCCGAGGTGGACGTACTCTCCGGGGAACAGGTCCATGACCTCGTCGAGCACCTCCCGGCAGAAGCCGATCGTCGCCTCCTCCAGGTTGAACACGTGCGGGCTGATCCCCCACGAGTCCCAGACCGGCAGGTGGCGCGACGGT
The DNA here is from genome assembly GCF_002027145.1 of Microbispora sp. GKU 823. Taxonomy (NCBI): domain Bacteria; kingdom Bacillati; phylum Actinomycetota; class Actinomycetes; order Streptosporangiales; family Streptosporangiaceae; genus Microbispora; species Microbispora sp. GKU 823. The sequence goes on from NZ_MWJN01000002.1 coordinate 55,718, forward strand.
TGGTTGCCGAGCCAGGGATAGGCGGCGATGGCCGCCTGGGCGTGCCCCGGCATCTCGATCTCGGGCACGATCGTGACGAACCGGTCGGCGGCGTAGGACACGATCTCCCGGATGTCCTCCTGGGTGTAGTGCTCCCCGCTGACCTCGGTCAGCAGGGGATAACGCTTGATCTGCAGCCGCCAGCCCTGGTCGTCGGTCAGGTGCAGGTGCAGCCGGTTGAGCCGGTGCACCGCGAGCAGGTCGATCAGCCGCAGCACGAACTCCTTCGGCATGAAGTGCCGGGCGACGTCGAGCATCACCCCGCGCCAGGAGTGCGCGGGCCGGTCGGTGATCCGGCACAGCGGCGCCTCGGGGCCGAGCGCCGCGAGGGTGCGCAGGCCGTAGAAGCGCCCGGCGGGTCCCCCCGGCGGCGAGCTCGGCGCCGTCGGGGGTGACGTCGATGCGATACCCCTCCTCTCCCAGCCGGGGATCGTCGGGCGCGTGCCGTACGAGGCCGTCGTGGAGCGTGACGGTTCCCCCGAGCACGGCCACCTCGCGGGGCCGCGGAATCATCATCTGGGTCATCCCTTCACCGCGCCCGCGATCACCCCGGAGGACACGCGGCGCTGGAGCACGAGGAAGACGAGCAGGACGGGAAGCATGAACAGCGTGGCGGCGGCCATGGTGGCGCCCCAGTCGGTGCCGAAGACGTTGCCGAACCCGGACAGCCAGATCGGCAGCGTACGGTCGCCCTGGTCCTTGATCATGAGGGCGTTGGCGAAGGCGAACTCGTTCCACGCGGTGATGAAGCCGAACAGCGACGTGGACATCAGACCGGGCGCGAGCAGCGGCAGCACCACCCGGCGGAACGCCTCGGCCCGGCCGCACCCGTCCATCAGCGCGGCCTCCTCCAGCTCCGGCGGGACCGCCGCGATGAAGCCGCGCAACGTCACGATCGTGAACGGGAGCGTCGTGACGAAGTACACGAGCGTCAGCGTCGGCAGCCGGTCGAGCATGTCCGCGTCGCGGGCGATGATGTAGACGGGCACGAGCAGCGCCGACCAGGGGGCGGTCTGGGCGACGAAGACCATCAGGAGGAACCCGCGCCGTCCCGCCCAGCGCAGCCGGGCCACGGCGAAGGCGGACGGCAGCGCCACGACCAGCGCGAGCAGGACCGCGCCGGCGGTGACGGCCAGGCTGTTGCGCCAGAACGTCCAGAACCCGGCGGCCCGTACGGCCGTGGCGAAGTGGTCGAGGGTCGGCCGGGCGGGCCAGAACGCCGGGGTCTCGGTGAGGATGTCCACCGTCGGCTTGAACGCGGTGATCACCATCCAGTAGACGGGGAACACCGACACCGCCAGCACACCCAGGGCGGCCAGATTGAGCGCGGCCTTCTTCACGCTGCCTCCTCACGGAACATGCGGCGCAGGTGGACGACCAGCACGGCGAGCAGCATCAGCACGGTGAGCGTCGAGACGGCCGACCCCAGGTCGTACCGGTGCAGCGACTGCGCGATCTGGAACGCGTAGACCGGCAGCGTGGCGGTGGCGCCTCCGGGGCCGCCCTTGCTGATCGCCCAGATCTGCGCGAAGCAGGTGAAGACCCAGATCACCTCCAGCGATGTGATCAGGCCGAACAGCGGGCGCAGGATGGGGAACGTGACCCGGCCGAAGACCTGCCACGGCCCGGCCCCGTCGATCCTGGCCGCCTCGTACAGCTCGCCGGGGATGGTCGTGAGCCCGGCGTAGAGGGTGAGCGCCGCGAACGGCACCGACTGCCAGACGACCAGCGCGACCAGGATCGCGAACGTCGCCCCGCCGTCGGCGAACCACGTGTAGTCGCGGAAGGAGTCGAAGCCGAGGCGGACCAGCAGCCAGTTGACCACTCCCAGGCGCGACTGGAAGAGCCACTGGAAGATCGTGGTCGCGGCGAGCACCGGTGTGGCCCAGGTCAGCACCATCCCGCTCATGACCGCCAGCCGCATCCGCCGTCCGAGGTGCGGCAGCATCAGCGCGACGGCCGTGGAGATCACCATGATCAGCACGACGTTGGCGGCGGTCCACAGGAAGGTCCGCCGCACGACCGCCCAGAACTCCGGTCCGCCGAGGGCCTCGGCGTAGTTGGCGAGCCCGGCGAAGTCCGCACCGCCCCTGATCAGCTCGCCCAGCCGGAAGTGCTGGAAGGAGATCACGACACTGCGCGCCAGCGGGTAGACGAGCAGGCACGCGAAGCCGGCCAGGGCCGGGGCCACCAGCAGGTAGGGCCAGAGCGCGCCTTTTCTGCGGCTTCTCGCCTCGATCACGAGGGCGGGACGCACCGTACGGGCGAGGGTGCGCGCCATGTCAGGACTTGGTGTTGAGGATCGTGGTGATCACGTCGGAGGCCGCCTTCGCCTCGGTGGCCGCGTCGCCGCCGGTGAGCACCTTGGTCATGTACTCCTTGATGACGTTCCTGGCCTCCACGGCCGCCCAGTTGGGCGAGTTGGGCGTGGCGTGCCCGACCGCGGCCCCCGCCGCCATCGCCGCGGTGGCCTCGTCGCCGCTCAGGACCCCGGCGTACGAGGTCCGGTTGGGCACGTAGCTCATCTCCTTGGCCATGTCGAGCTGGAACTTCTCCCCGGCCAGGGCCTTGACCACCTCGTACGCCTCATCGGGGTGGGCGGACGCCTCGGGGATGATCAGGTCCGATCCTCCGGTGAAGACGGCGCCCGGCTTGTCGGCCGTCTTGCCGGGGATCGGGAAGAAGCCCAGCTTGCCCTTGAGGCCCGGGTTGGCCTTCTCGATCGCGACCGCACCGCCGGGAGCGGAGATGATCTGCGCGACGTCGCCCTTGCCGAAGACGTCGGCCTGCGGCGGCCTGGCCTCGTCGGAGTCTTTTGGCCCCTTGCCGAGCGTCTGGAGACGCTGGTAGAACGCCATGCCGGCGAGCGCCTGCGGCGTGTCGAGCACGCCCTTCCAGCGGTCGCCCTCCTTGACCGCGAGGTCGCCGCCCTCGTCCCAGACGAACCCGGCAAACGTGTACCAGTTCTGGCCGGGCAGGTAGATGCCCTGCACGCCGCCCTTGTTCAGCTTCGTGGTGACGTCGATCCACTCGTCGCGGGTCTTCGGCGGCGTGGTGACGCCGGCCTTGGCGAACAGGTCCTTGTTGTAGATGACCACCCGGTTGGCGGCGTACCAGGGGATGCCGTACTGCCTGCCGTCGATCTTCCCCGGCTCGGCCAGGCCGGGCAGCCAGTCGGAGCCGCCCAGGTCGGCGGCCTTTCCGGTGAGGTCCCTGACCCCGCCGCTCGCGGCGTACTCGGCGACCTGGGTGTTGCCGACCTCGATGACGTCGGGGGCGTCCTTGCTGGCCAGCGCGCTGGTCACCTTCTGCCCGATGCCGTCCCACTCCTGGATCTGGACGTTCAGGGTGATCCCGGGATGCGACCGCTGGAAGTCGTCCGTGAACCGCTTCACGATCGCGTCCGACAGGCTGTCGCGCATGAACCACACGGTCAGCGTGGTCGCGCCGGTCTTCTCGGATGTCCCGGGCTCGGACGCCGAGCCGCATCCGGCGAGCGCGAGGCTGAACGCGGCCGCCGCGGCGAGGAGGCGTAACCTCATCGGTCCTCCCACTGGTAAGTTATTGGTAAACCCTTGAGAGGAGAGTGGTCTTAACCAGTCAGGCTGTCAAGAGGCGAAATTTCGGGCATTCCCAGGCACGACGATGGGAGGAGTGGTCAACTACTGGTAAGGTCGAGGACGTGCAGAGACTTCCCACAGGCCTCAAGCGCGACCGGGTCAGAGACGTCCTGCTCGACCTGATCGCCGACAAGGAGCCCGGCACCGCCATCCCCTCGGAACGCGACCTGTCCCGGGAGCTCGGCGTCTCGCGCCCGACCCTCCGCGCGGCGATCGACGGGCTCGTACGGCAGGGCATGCTCGTGCGGGAGCACGGGCGAGGGACGTTCACCGGCCGCCGGAAGGTCACCCAGCCCCTCGCGGCCGGCCACGACTCCTTCCACGCCCCCGCCGCCGAGGGAAACTGGCTCAGCCGCATCCTGGAGTTCGACTCGGCCCCGGCCACCGCCCGGCTGGCCCACCGCCTGCAGGTCTCCCCCGCCGACCCGGTCCTGCGCGTCGTACGGCTCCGCCTGGTGGACGACGAGCCGATGGCGATCGAGCGCATCCACCTGCCGCATCGCCTGGTCGAGTCCCTGCGGCCCGACGACATGGTCTCGGGCTCGTTCTACCGGTTCCTGCGCACGAAGTTCGGCATCGACGTCCGCCGCGCCACCCAGAGCATCGAGCCGACCGTCACCGACGAGACCGAGGCCGAACTGCTCGGCGTCCCCCAGCACGCCCCCGCCCTGCTCATCGAACGCACGGCCCGCGAGGCCGGCGGCCGGGTCGTGGAGTTCACCCGGTCCATCTACCGCGGCGACCGCTACCGCATCACCTCAGAACTGCACTTCGACGACACCTCCGGCTGACGCGGCATGGGTCGTCACGGGGAGTATGCGAGATGGTCGAAAACAGTGATCGGCGAGCTTCTGATCGGCCAGACTGTACGCCGTACAACCCCCAGATAAGGCGATGGGGAGAGGCCCTTCCGGGCGACTCCCCTCCCTAAGTCCTCTTGAGAGTGTCTGACACAAGCACCCTGGTCACCGCACGAGTGCTGGAACTGCTGGAATCCTGGCGTCCCTGGCATCGCCGCCTGTGGGATGTGGGGACCGTTCTCGCCCTGCGCGAGGCGGTGGAAGCGGCCGACTGGGTGGGCCGTCACGTCCTCTCGCATGCCTCGCTCGCGTGGTACGCGCGGGAGTCGCTGCTACCGAGGCTCAGGACCGACAGCGCGTTGGGCGACGGGCAGATCCGCCGGCATCTGCCGCTCGTCGGCGCCGCACTGGACCGGCTCGCGCACGGCCACGCGGTCTCGGGCATCGCGCCGCTCGACTTGGCCGGCCGCGCGGAGTTGGCCCTGCGAGTGGTTGACGACGTCGACGGCTGGGGGCCGCACGAGTTGCTCGACGTCTAGTCCCGCCGGGAGTGCGGGTTCGCTGACAGCGTGGGCAGGGCTCTTGCCGGGGGCTGGGCGCGCTCCGTACGGTCCGGGCATGGCCACTCTTCCCTCGACCGAGCCGGCACTGGCGGTGGTGCGGGCCGCCACGGGCGACGAACGGCAGGTGCTGGAGGCGTTCCTCGACTTCCTCCGCGCGATGGTCGTACGCAAGGCCCAGGGGCTGTCCGAGCAGGACGTACGCCGGCGTCACGTGCCGTCGGCGACGACGCTGGCCGGGCTGCTCAGGCATCTGGCCGTGGTGGAACGGAACTGGTTCGGGCGGGTGCTGGCGCAGGACCCGGCCATGGCGCCTCCTTCGGAGGAGGACGCCGACAGGAGCTTCGCGGTCGGCGACGACGACACCGTCGAGGCCCTGATCGCGGCGTACGAGGAGGCCTGCGCGGCGTCGCGGCGCATCGCCGCACGGTTCCCGCTCGACCACGAGGTGCCGCACGAGCAGGTCGGCCCGATCTCGTTGCGCTGGATCTACGTGCACATGATCGAGGAGACCGCGCGGCACGCCGGGCACGCGGACATCCTCAGGGAGCTCACCGACGGCGCCACCGGATCCGTCGTCTGAGCGGACGCGGCGACGCCGGACCCCTCACGGGGCCCGGCGTCCTCTCCGCGCTCAGCGAGTGATCAGCGGCAGGCGACGCGGTAGGCGTCGAGTTCGAGGCGCTTCTTCAGTGAGTTGAAGTTCTGCGCGTTCGCCTTGCCGCAGAACTTCGAGGTGGCGAGGTTGTACTCCACGTTGAAGACGGCCTTGCCCGCCTTCACGAACTGGTCGAGGCCGTAGTCGCCGTTCTGCGCGGTGGTGCACTCACTGAACTCCCAGCACTGCTCGTTCAGCGCCCAGTCGAAGTACGGCAGGAGCTGCGGGATCTGCTCGTTGTCGTTCTTCAGGCCGGCCGACAGCCCGCGGGCGTGGGCCTCGTTCGCCAGCCAGGCGTTGTAGCGGAGCTGGTCGTCCGCGGTGAGCGGGAACCCGGTCTTGTTGGTGTAGCCGTCGACGTTGTCGAACTCCACGGCGTCGAAGCCCTTGGCCTTGCACATGTCGAGTCGCGCCCGCATGATCTGGCCGAGCGTGCCGCCGTACTGCCGGATGTCGAGCCAGCGCTCGCCCGCCCAGCCGTCGAGGGCCTTGCCGAGCACGGAGGCGGGGAAGGAGCCGGCGTCGGGCCGCCAGTCCTCGTAGGACCCGGCGCTGATGTAGCAGACGACCGTGCGGCCGGTCCTGGTCGCGTGCAGCCGCTGGACGGTCGCCGCCGTGGCGTTGAAGCCGTCGATGTCGTACATCGCGACGTCCAGGAACGGCTCCGCCGGCACCGAGCTGAGCTGCCACTGCCAACTCGTGTTCAGCGCGGGGTGCCAGCAACCGGCGCACGAGACGGGAGCGGGCAGTGCCGTCGCCGCGTTCGCGGCTGCCTGGGCGCCGACGAGCGCGCCGAGGAACGCCGTGGAGGCGGCGAGCATCGCCGCCAGGTATCGGAGAATGCGCATGTTCTTCCTCGCAGTGAGATCGGCGGGGCGCATGCGTGCTGTTCCGCACTCTCCACATCGCCTCGCCCCCGGGGGATGCGGCGGTGTGGAGTGGCGTGGCCCAGGGAGGTCGGCAGGGCGCACGCCAGCACGGGAAGGGAACCTCCTCTCCCTCTCCGGGACTCCGGCGGCGCGATCGGCCGCCGGACGACTCAGCCACCCGAGAACAGGGCGTTGACCTTCTGGTTGGCCGCGGTCAGCGCGGTGCGCGCGTCCTTCTGGCCAAGCCAGACCTCCTCCATCGCGGTGGAGACGATCTGGTTGATCTCGTCGCCGTGGTCGCTCACCGGCAGCAGGAACGTGCCGCCGGGCGCCTTGGCCTCGTCGACGAACATCTGCACGTCGCGGCCCGCCGCCTTGTGGGCCTTGAGCGCCCGCTCGACCGAGGAGGTGATGGCCGGGAAGACCACCGCGTTGTCGGCGACGATGTCCTGGCAGGCCGTGGAGCCGAGGAACTTCACCCACTTCCAGGCGGCGTCCTTGTGCTCGGTGCCCGCGTAGATGACGTCGGCGAGGCCGTTGAAGGCGGACTTGCGGCCCTGCGGCCCGGTCGGCAGCGGCGCGAAGGCGAACTTCTGCGACTTCGAGTCGAGATAGGTCCTGATCATCCAGGAGCCGGTGATGCCGAGCGCGCCCTTACCCGCGTTCAGCATCGTGTCCGGGCCGAGCGAGCTCGTCTTGTCGTACGGCGTGGCGTACCCCTTGTCGGCCAGGCGCCTGAACCAGTCGGCGGTCTCGGCGAGCTTGGGGCTGTCGTAGTAGTAGCGGGTGCCGAAGGGGTTCTTGTCGATGAACGTGAAGCCGTTGGAGACCGCCAGGTCGCCCCAGCCGTTCTGGCCCTGCGAGCCGTCGTTCAGCTCGGGCACCATGCCGTGCACGGCGACCTTGGTCTTGTCGAAGCCGGGCTCGTCGCCGCGCTTGCCGTTCGCGTCCACGGTCAGGCGGGCGATGGCCTTCTCGAACGTGCCGCCGTCGGTGGGGTTCCACGTGAGGCCGGACATGTCGACCCCCGCCTTCTTCGCCATGTCCACGTTGTAGACGATCGCGATCGTGTCCCAGTCCTTGGGCAGGCCGTACCGCTTGCCGTCCTTCACCCAGAGGTCGGCCAGGCCGGGCCAGTACTGACTCAGGTCGATCCTGTCGGCCGACACCATCGGCTGGATGTCCAGGAGCTGGTTGTTCGCGACGAACTGGGGATAGTACGACGCCTGCATCGTGATCACGTCGGGGGCGCCGCCGGAGACCATCTGGGTGGTGAGGTTCTGCCAGTACTGGTCCCAGGCGCTCTGCGAGATCTTGATGGTGATGTCCGGGTTGGCCTTGTGGAACGCGTCGGCGCACTGCTGGTAGGCGCCCTGCTGGACGTCGTCCCACAGCGCGTACGTCAGCGTGACGCCGCCGGCGTCCGCAGAGCCGCCGCCCCCGCCGCAGGCCGCCGTCAGGAGCAGGGCGGTCACCGCCATGAATGCCTTCTTCACCGTCAACCCTTCATGCCGGAGAACTGGATGGAGTCCACGAGACGGCGGCCGAAGAAGACCACCAGTAGCAGGACGGGGACGACCGACAGGGCGGAGCCCGCCATCAGGCCGGTCCAGTCGGGCGAGGTGTTGGGCGACTGCTTGAGGAAGATGCCGAGCGCGGCGGTGAGCACGCGGGTGTCCTCGCCGGGCGCCACGAGCAGCGGCCACAGGTAGTCGTTCCAGGTCCACACCGCGGTCGTCAGCGCAAGGGTGAACAGCGGCCCCTTGGTCATGGGCAGCACCACCCGCCAGAAGATCGTCCACGGCCCGGCTCCGTCGATGAACGCCGCCTGCTCGACGTCACGCGGGATGCCGAGGAAGAACTGGCGCAGGAAGAACACCGCGAACGGCGTCATGAGCAGGCTCGGGGCGACCAGGCCCTGGTACGTGTTGAGCCAGCCGAGCTGCTTCACCAGGGCGAAGTTGGGCAGCAGCGTGAAGATCGGGGGCACCATCAGCGCGGCGACGAACACGTTGAACAGGGCGTCCCTGCCGCGGAAGCGCAGCCGCGCGAAGGCGTATCCGGCCATCGCGCAGAAGAGCGTCTGGGCGCAGGTGATCAGGCCGGTGTAGACGACGGAGTTGCGCAGGTAGAGGAAGAAGCTGAGGTTGGCCCCCGACCCGCCCGCCGCGCGGGCCTCGTCCCGGCTCACCAGGCCGAGCACGCGCTCGAAGTTGATCAGCGTGGGGTGCCGGGGCAGCAGCCCGGCGTTGTCCGACGGCAGTTCCGGGCCGGGGGTGATCGCGGTCCGCAGCATCCAGTAGAGCGGGAAGAGCGAGATCCCGAGGGCGAGGATCAGGCAGATCCAGGCCGGCAGACGGCGCAGCCTCCGGCGGCCCACGGTCACCGGCGCGCTCGTGCTCACCGGCGCGCTCATGCGAGGTCCGACCGGGAGGCGCGCAGGAGGCGCATCTGGACGAAGGTCAGCAGGCCGAGGATGAGCACCAGGCTCAGCGCCAGCGCCGAGGCGTATCCCATCTTGAAATGGGTGAACGCCTCCTCGTAGATGTAGTAGTAGACGACGCGGGTGGCGTGCACCGGCCCTCCCTTCGTGGTCACCGCGACGGTGTCGAACAGCTGGAACGAGTCGATCAGCGAGACCACCAGGACGAACGCCAGGATCGGGCGGAGCAGCGGCAGGGTGATGCGGAAGAACTGGCGCACCTCGCCGGTGCCGTCGAGCGCCGCCGCCTCGTAGATCTGCTGCGGCACCAGCAGCATCCCGGCGTACAGCAGCAGCGTGGTGTATCCCGTGGCGCCCCAGGCGTTGATCGCGGCCACGCTCGGCATCGCCAGCTCGGGCGAGGTCAGGAAGCCCTGGTTGTCCAGGCCGAGGCTGACCAGCAGGTGGTTGAGGAAGCCGAGGTTGGCGTCGAGCAGCCACATCCACAGCAGGGCCGAGGTCACGCTGGGCACCAGCCAGGGCACGACCAGCAGCGAGCGGAGCACGAGCGACCGGGTGAGGCGGTGCATCAGGGCGGCCAAGCCCAGGCCCAGGACGATCTGCATCCCGACGGTGAGCACCACGTAGTAGGCGGTGACCTTCAGCGAGTTCCAGAACAGCGGGTCCCGGACGAGCTCGGCGTAGTTGTCCAGGCCGACGAACCCGGGCTCGGACAGCAGGTTCCAGTCCGTCAGGGAGTACCAGGCTCCGCGTACGGCCGGGTAGACGTAGAACGCGGCGAACCCGATGAGCACGGGCGCCAGGAAGGCCAGCGCCACCCTGCCGTCCCCGCGTCTGCGGCGGGGCAGGGCGGCGCCGGCGGTCTCCGTTTTCGTGAGGGTCGCGGTCGTCATCGTCGCGGCATCTCCAGACCTCCTGAGACCACCGGGACGAGCCGGTGCGGGCGGGATGTTGGAGACCATAATGGTCTCTTTCGAAACCTTGTCAATACCTTCGAAGATGCCGCATTCACCGCTTTCCAGGGCGCTCCCTCGGCAGTTTCGCAAGACTTGACAAGTTATCGAAGGTGCTGGGACCGTTCCGGTCCATGGGGAGACCAGATTTCGACCTGCTCGTCGTCGGTGACGCGAACCCCGACGTGGTCGTCACGGGAGCGCCGCGCGTGCCGGAGTTCGGCCAGCGCGAGCGGCTCGTCGAGGCCGGTGCGCTGGTGCTCGGCGGATCGGGGGCGATCACGGCCTGCGGCGCGGCCCGGCTGGGCCTGCGCACCGCCTTCGCCGGCCGGGTGGGCGACGACGCCGCGGGCGCCTTCGTGCTCGACGTGCTCACGCGCGGCGGGGTGGACGTCTCCGCCTGCGTGGTGGACCCCGGCGCGCCGACGGCCCTCACCGTGGTGCTGGCCGACGGCGGCGACCGGGCCATCCTGACCGCGCCCGGCTGCCTGGACCGGCTCGAACCGGGCGACGTGCCGGCGGCGCTGCTGGAACGCGCCGCCCACGTCCACGTCTCGTCCTACTTCCTGCAGCCCCGGCTGGCCGCCGGCCTGCCCGCCCTGTTCCGTACGGCACGGGCCGCGGGGGCCACCACGTCCCTGGACACCAACGACGACCCGTCGGGCCGCTGGCAGGGGCTCGACGAGGTGCTGCCGCTGACCGGCGTCCTGCTGCCCAACGAGCGCGAGGCCCTCGCCATCGCCGGACGCGCCGACGGCGACCTCGAAGGCGCCGTACGCGACCTCGCCGCCCGGGGCACCACGCCCGTGGTCAAGTGCGGCGGCGACGGCGCGCTGACCATCCACGAGGGCGAGCCGCTCCGCGTGCCGGCCGCCCCGGCCACCGTGGTCGACACGGTCGGGGCCGGCGACAGCTTCAACGCCGGCCTCCTGGCGGCCCGCCTGCGCGGGCTCCCGCTCCGCCGCGCCCTGGAGGTCGCGGTGGCCTGCGGCACCCTCTCCACCCGAGCCGCGGGAGGCACAGCGGCACAGCCGACCTGGGAGGAAGTCACCCGATGAGGAACCCGAAGATCGTCTTGATCGGCGCGGGAAGCGTCGTCTTCACCCAGGGCCTGCTCGCGGACCTGCTGGCCTACCCCGAGCTGCGGGAGGCCCGGATCGCGCTGCACGACATCGACGCCGAGCGGCTGCGGGTCGCCGAGACCGTCGCGCACCGGATCGCGGCGGCCCGCGGCGCCCGGCCGGCGGTCACCGCCGACCTCGACCGCCGGGCCGCGCTCGACGGCGCCGACTTCGTGATCAACATCATCCAGGTGGGCGGGCACGACGCGACCGTCGCCGACTTCGAGATCCCCGCCCGCTATGGCCTGCGCCAGACGATCGCCGACACGATCGGCGTGGGCGGGATCTTCCGGGCGCTGCGCACCTTCCCGGTCCTGGACGCCCTCGCGGCCGACATGGCCGCCGTCTGCCCCGACGCCCTGTTGCTCAACTACACCAATCCGATGGCCATGAACGTCTGGTATCTCAGCGGCAAGGTGCGCAACGTCGTCGGCCTGTGCCATTCCGTGTACTGGACCATGCGGGGGCTGGCCGACCTGGTGGCCGTGCCGTACGAGGAGGTCGCGTACCTGGCGGCGGGGGTGAACCACCAGGCGTGGGTGCTGCGGTTCGAGCGGGACGGCGAGAACCTGTACGACCGGCTGGACGACGCCATCGCGCGCGACCCGGAGCTGCGCCGCCGGGTGCGGGTGGAGATGTACCGGCGCCTGGGCCACTATCCGACCGAGACCAGCGAGCACTCGGCCGAATATCTGCCCTGGCTGTTGCGCCACGACGACGAGATCGACCGGCTGCGCATCCCGGTGGGCGAGTACGTGCGGATCAGCGAGGAGAACGTGCGCGAGTACAAGCGCACCCGCGACGCCGTACGGCACGGCGGGGACCTGCCCGTGGAGGGCACCGGCGAGTACGCCCCGCAGATCATCCACAGCGTCGTGACCGGCACCCCGCGCGTGGTCTACGGCAACGTCGTCAACGACGGGCTGATCGCCAACCTGCCGCCCGGGTGCGTGGTCGAGGTGCCGTGCGCGGTGGACGCCACCGGAGTGCTGCCCACCCGGATCGGCGCACTCCCGCCGCAGTGCGCCGCGCTCAACCGGGCGTACGTCAACGTCAACGAGCTGACCGTGCGGGCCGCGCTGGAGGGACGGCCGGAACACGTGCGGCACGCCATGATGGTGGACCCGAACACGTCGGCGACGCTGTCGCTCGAGGAGATCTGGCGGCTGTGCGACGACCTGACCCGGGCGCACGGCGACCTGCTTCCCGAGGCGCTGCGCGCGACGCTCGCCGGCTGACGGCCGTTCCTCCAAGCTGCGATCTCCACCTTCAGGCCGCGATCTCCACCTTGAGGCCGCGATCGCGCAGCACGGCCACCGTCGCCGGGTCGGCCGGCTCCCCCGTGATGAGCAGGTCGATCTCCGACAGCGGGCAGATCGGCGCCATCCCGATCGCCCCGAGCTTGGAGGAGTCGGCGACCACGATGCGGCGGCCGGCCGCCCGCAGCATGCGCTGCTTCATCTCCGCGTCGGGCAGGTTCACGTTGGTGATCCCGACGTCGGGGTGTACGCCGCCGCAGCCGATGAAGACCGTGTCCACCCGGATGCCCTCGATGGCCTTGCCGCCGAGCGGATCCACCAGGGAGTGCTGCTGACGGCGCAGGCTCCCCCCGGTCACGACCACGGCGAAGCGGGGCAGCGCGGGCTCCAGTTCCAGCGCCGTACGCAGGCCGTTGGTGAAGACCGTGACCTCGGTGAGGTCGCCCGGGCGACGAGCTCCCTGGCCACGTAGGCGGTGGTGGTCCCCGCGCCCATCATCACGCTCTCCCCCGAGCCGACCAGCCGGGCCGCCGCCTTGGCGATCAGCGCCTTCTCCACGGCCGCCGTGCCGAGCGACAGCTCGAACGACGGCTCGGTGCGCCGCGGCGGCCCGGCCGCGACGGCCCCGCCGCGGACCCGGCGGATGCGGCCCTGCTCCTCCAGCGCGTCCAGGTCGGCGCGTACGGTGACGCTGGAGACGCCGAACGCCTCGGCGAGCTCGGCGACCCGGGCGAACTCCTGCTCCATGAGCATGCCGAGCATGCGCTCCCGCCGCACCTCCGTGGGCATGGAGTCGGTCATGGCCTGCTCCCGGCCCTGCTCCCGGCGCTGCTCCCGGCCCTGCTCTCAGCGGGGCGGACGCCCTCCGGCAGCAGGTCGCCGTGCGCCTCGATCAGCTCGTCGCAGAGCGCCTCGATCGCGGGCAGCGGCAACGTCGCGGCGGTGTTGGGGTCGAGCATCGCGGCGTGGTGGACGTGCCTGCGGTCGCCGTCGAGCACCGCGCGCACGGTCAGCTCGACAACGTTGAGGAACGTGCGGTTGAGCGCCACGAGCTGGATGGGCAGTTCTCCCACCGGCCGGGGGTGGACGCCGTCGGCGTCGACCAGGGCGGGCACCTCCACGCAGCAGCCCTCGGGCAGGTTGCCGATCAGCCCGTGGTTGGGGACGTTGACGTAGACCTCCTTCTCCTGACCGGTCAGCATGGCCAGGAGCGCGGCGGCCGCGGGCTCCTGGTGCTGCCAGCGCACCAGCAGCGACCGGCCGGCCGACAGCGCCCGCCGCGTCTCCTCGTACAGGTGCAGGCTGTGGCCCACCCGCCGCAGGTACTCCTCGGGACGCACCCCGAGCGCGCGGTCTCCTCGCTGTGCCGCATGAACCACGGGACGTACTCGGCGGCGTGCTCGCTCGACTGGGTCGGGAAGTAGCCGAACCGGCGGTAGAGCTCCACCCGCACGTGCCGCCGCAGCTCGGGATCGGCATCGAGCACCTCGTCGAGGTCGGGATACAGCGAACGGCCCTCGGCTTCGAACCGCAGCACGAACGACTGGTGGTTGAGGCCGGCGCTGAGGAACGTGACCTCGTCCAGCCCCCGGCCGACCAGATCGGCCAGGTACGCGTGGGTGTCGCAGACGGCGTGGCACACCCCGGCGAACCGCGTGAAACCGGTCGCCTCCTGCACCGCCCAGCCCGTCATCGCCATCGGGTCGCTGCAGCTCAGCAGCCAGGCGTCCGGGCACAGCTCGGCCATCTCGCGGCCCAGCTCGACGAAGACCGGAATCGTCCGCAGCCCGCGGAAGATGCCGCCGATACCGATGGTGTCGCCGATCGTCTGGCGCAGGCCGTACCTGTGCGGGATCTCGAAGTCGCGCAGGGTCGCCTCGAACCCGCCCACGTCGATGTGGCCGACGACGAAGTCGGCGCCGTCCAGCGCCCTGCGCCTGCTCGGGCAGGTGACGATCGTCGCCACCGATCCGGCCTCGGCGTCGAGCGCGCGGACCAGGGCCTCGGCCGTCGCGAGCTGGCCGGGGTTCTCGTCGTGCAGCACGATCTCCAGCTCGCCCCGCAGCGAGGGGGCGAGGAGAAGATCGGAGACCACCCTGCGCGTCAGCTCCACGTCCCCGACGCCGACGAAGACGATGCGCGCCATCCCCACCTCCCGCCCGGTACGTGCGCGAAGACTACTTCACCCGATGCTCCCACGCACCCCATGAGCGGGCGATGCTCGATTGTGCGCGGTATCCGCTGTTTCCGCGCATGTCATGTCGCCGCCCGTCCTGGTCCGTCGACGTTCACGACGACCATACGCCGTCCTCCATTGCTCGAATCTGCTCGATAGTGCTACAAATCTTGCATCAATGAGCACTGGAGGGCCCGTGAGTCACACCGAGACCGAGATCGCGTCCCAGCCCGCCTGCTGGAGCCGAGCCGCCGGACTGTCCTCCTCCGATGCCCTGCCGGCGAGGGGCGAGCGGGTTGCGGTCGTCGGCTGTGGCACCTCGTGGTTCATCGCCCAGGCGTACGCCGCGCTCCGCGAGGGCGCGGGGCACGGCGAGACCGACGCCTTCCCCGCCTCCGAGGCCCCGATCGGCCGCCGGTACGACCGGGTGCTGGCGCTCACCAGGTCGGGCACCACGACCGAGGTGCTCGACCTGCTCCGCCGCGTCCGCGAGCAGGGCGGGGAACGGGCCCGGACGGCCGCGGTCACCGCCGATCCGCACACGCCGGTCATGTCCCTCGCCGACGAGGTCGTCGTCCTCGACTTCGCCGACGAGCGGTCGGTCGTGCAGACGCGGTTCGCCACCGCGCAGCTCGCCATGCTGCGGGCGCACCTCGGCGAGGACCTCACCGGGGCGATCGCCGACGCGGAGCGCGCGCTCGCCGAACCGCTGCCCCCCGGCCTCGTCGCCGCCGAGCAGTTCTCCTTCCTCGGCACCGGCTGGACGTACGGCCTGGCGCGGGAGGCGGCGCTGAAGATGCGGGAGGCCTCGCAGTCGTGGACGGAGGCCTACCTCGCCATGGAGTATCGCCACGGCCCGATCAGCATCGCCGCGCCCGGGCGCGTCACGTGGGCGTTCGGTCCGGTCCCGCGCGGCCTGCGGAGCGAGGTGGAGGCCACCGGCGCACGTTCGTGGAGGGCGGCCTCGACCCCATGGCCGAGCTGGTCCGGGTGCAACGGCTCGCGGTCGCCAGGGCGCACGCCCGCGGTCTCGACCCCGACACGCCGGCGCACCTTACCCGATCGGTCATCCTTCCCGAATCGCCGTGACCCGCGTGATCCTCACCGTCACGCTGAACGCCGCGCTCGACGTCACCTACGGCGTCGGCGACCTCGACTGGGACGGCGTCAACCGCGTGCGCGCCGTGCACCGCAGGGCGGGCGGCAAGGGCGTCAACGTGGCCCGCGTCCTCACCGCCCTCGGCCACGAGGTCCTCGCCACCGGCCTGGCAGGCGGCCCGACCGGCGACGCCGTGCTCGCCGACCTGGCCGCGGCCGGCGTCCCCGCCGCGTTCACCCCCATCGCGGGGGAAACCCGCACCACCCTCGCCGTCCACGCGGCCCGGCGGACCACGCTGTTCAACGAGCCGGGACCACTGGTCGCCCCGGAGGAGCTGGCCCGGTTCCTCGACGCGTACGAGCGGGTCCTCGGCCGGGCGTCCGCCGTGGTGATCTCCGGCAGCCTCCCGCGCGGAGTGCCCGCCGACCTCTACGCCACGCTGGCCGCCGTCGCCGCCCGGCACGACGTCCCCGCCGTCGTGGACGCCGACGGCGCTCCCCTGCGCCACGCCCCCGCCGGGCGGCCCGCCGTGCTCAAGCCCAACGCCGAGGAGCTCGCCCGCGCCCTGGACCCGGACGGCGGGGAGACGGTGGACGTCGCCGCCGGGGCCCGGTTCCTGAGGGACGAGGGCGCCGGGTCGGTCGTGGTCTCACTGGGGGCGGACGGTGTGCTCGCCGCGACCCCGGAGGGGACCTGGCGGGCCCGCATGCCCTACCGGGTGGAGGGCAATCCGACCGGCGCCGGAGACGCGCTGGTGGCCGGACTCGCGCTCGGCCTGGTGGAGGGCGCGCCGTGGCCCGAACGGCTCCGCCGGGCGGCCGCCCTCGGCGCCGCCGCCGTCGCCGCCCCCGTCGCGGGCGACTTCGATCCCGGCGTCTACCGGCGCGTCCACCCCGGCATCACCGTCGAACCCCACCACCCCTGACCGGACCTTCGGAGGCCCACCATGCCCCTCGCCGGCATTGGCGACATCATCCGCGACGCGCCCCTGGGCGTGGGCGCGTTCAACATGATCCAGCTCGAACACGCGGAGGCCATCGTCGCGGGCGCCGAGACCGCCGGCGTCCCTGTGGTGCTGCAGATCAGCGAGAACTGCGTGCGCTACCACGGCGCGCTGGCCCCGGTCGCGCTGGCGTCGCTCGCCCTGGCCCGGGCCGCCGCCGTTCCCGTGGCCGTGCACCTCGACCACGCCACCGACAGATCCCTGGTCGAGGAGGCCGTCGGTCTCGGCCTCGGCTCGGTGATGTACGACGCGTCCGCCCTGGACCACGAGGCCAACGCGACGGCCACGGCCGAGGTGGCGCGCTGGTGCCACGAGCGCGGCGTGTGGGTGGAGGCGGAGCTCGGCGAGATCGGCGGCAAGGACGGCGTGCACGCCCCGGGCGCCAGGACCAGGCCGGACGAGGCGGCCGGCTACGTCGAGAGGACCGGGGTGGACGCCCTGGCCGTCGCGGTCGGCAGCTCGCACGCCATGACGACGAAGGACGCGGTCCTCGATCTCGGCCTGATCGCCGAGCTCCACGCCGCCGTCCCGGTCCCGCTGGTGCTGCACGGCTCCTCCGGGGTTCCGGACGAGACCATCCGGGCGGCCGTGCGGCACGGCATGAAGAAGATTAACATCGCGACCCATCTCAACAAGGCGTTCACGGCGGCGGTCCGCGACCGCCTGACCGCCGACACGTCCGTGGTCGACTCGCGCAAATACCTCAAGGCGGGCCGCGACGCGGTCACCCGGGAGGTCGCCCACCTCCTCGGCGTGCTGGCCTCGTGACAGAACCTCCCGGCACGCGCCCCACTCGCAGGGCGGCCCCATGGCAGGCGGCCTCGCGAGCCGCCGCTCGTCGCGGGCGCGGCCGCATGAGGAGATGTCCGCGCACGGTGACCCGGTGTGCGGGCCCGTGTGGTCGCTCAGGCGCGCACGACCTTGACACCCACGTCGGCGAAGGGTGCCGTCTGCTCCTCGGTCGCCGCGCTGTCGGTGACGAGGATGTCGATCCGGTTCACCGGGCAGATCCGGGCGAACGCCCGCCTGCCGAGCTTCGAGCTGTCCGCCACGATGACGACCTGCTGCGCGCGGGAGGCCATGATCTGGTTGACCGCCGCCTCGCCCTCGTTGTGGGCGCTCGCGCCGTGCTCCAGGTGCAGGGCGTCGACCCCCAGGATCGCCAGGTCCAGGGCGACGCGCTCCAGCATGCCTGCGGCGATCGGCCCGATCAGCTCGTACGACTGGGGCCGGGCGGAGCCGCCCGTGGTGACGACGTGGATCTGCGGGCGGAGCACCAGCTCGTTGGCGATGTTCAGGGCGTTGGTCACCACGGTGACCACCGAGCCCCGCTGGTCGGTGTTCAGGTCGGGGCGCGTGGCCAGCGCCCGGCCGACCTCGGTCAACGTCGTACCGCCGTTCAGGCCGACGGTGGCGCCGGCGGGGACCATGGCGGCCGCCGCGGCTCCGATGCGCTGCTTCTCCGGGGCGTGCCTGGCGACCTTGTAACGCAGGGGCAGGTCATAGGTGACGCTGTGCGCCGACGCCCCGCCACGCGTGCGGGTGAGGAGCTGCTGGGAGGCCAGCTCGTCGAAGTCCCGCCGCACCGTGGCGGGCGACACGCCGAGATGCTCGGCGGTCTCCTCCACGTCGAGGTGCCCGCGCTCGGCGAGCAGCTCCAGCAAGGTGTTCCACCGCTCGTATCTGCTCACGGCCACTCCTTGCTCACCCGCTGCCTGCGCGACCCATCATGCCCGGTCCTGGAGGTTCCGGAGCCCCAGGTGTGCCTCCGGATCAACGGCCTCCTTCTGCGATCTTTCCCCGGACGTCGAGGACGGCCCGGTCGGCGGCGGCCCGGCCGGAGATCCAGCCCTCCCGGTTGCTGACCGCGCCCGCGCCGACCATGGTCAGCATCGGGAAGATCTCCTCGACCTTCGCCTCGACGGCCTGTTCCCTGGCAGCCAGTACCGGCAGCAGGTCGCGCCCGGCATCGGCGGCGGCCTCCCGCACCGCCTGTCCCGCCGCTTCCTCCAGCCGCTCGCCGATCCGCTGGGCGTACGCCGCGAGGAACGACTGCCGGAACGACCGCGTGCGGGAACGGCCGGAGCCGTCCCGGCGAGACCCGGCCAGCGTCATCGCGGTCATGGCCTGCACCAGCAGGGAGGTGAACAGCACCTCCACCGCGGCCAGATCCGCGGGGAAACCGAGCACGGTGGCGAACCCGAAATGCCGGCTCCACACGGAGCGGCAGTGGTTGGCCGAGGCGATGACGTCCAGCAGCATCGCCTTCGGGCCCTCGTAGGGCGCGTCGACACCCAGCCGGCGGCCCTGCGGCCGGTCGGCTCCTCCCGGGCCGGCCGTCCGCGAGGCGAGCAGCGCGGCGTCGATGCTGTGCCGGGCCATCAGCGCCTGGGCCGCGGCGGTGAACGTCTCGGCCTCCGCCTCGAACTCGGTCGACTCGGCCTTGGCCAGCAGGGCCCGCACCCGGGCGAGCATCCGCTCGTCGACGGCGGCGCCGCGGGAGCCGGGCGTACGGCGGGCCGTTCCCGGCACGGGGCACAGCCGCTCCAGCGGCGGCAGCGTGGCCAGCAGATGGATCACCCGGAGCGCGCAGGCGACCATCGCGGTCCGGTCGCCGTCCTCACGGAGGTACTCCTCGTCGCGGCCCCACCACACCGTCGCGCCGATGGCCTCGATCTGGTCGAGCCAGCGGTCGTCCACTGTCGCCGCGGCGTAGGCGCGCATCTCGGCCGCGACGGCGTCGGTCACGAGGCGGACGTGCCGGGCCTCCAGCCGCCGGCCCACCAGCCGGACGACGTCTGCGGGCTGCCAGCCGAGGTGCCAGGCGTGCGTCACCTGCCGGTGCAGGGCGTCGAGCAGGGCGCGGTCCACGGCCTGGCGCAGCCCCTGGCCCTGCGCGAGGACCTTCACGCATCGCCGGAACTCGGTCTCGTCGAGGCGGCGCCGCGCCTCCAGCGCCGCGGACAGCAGTCCGGCCACCAGTTCCTCGGCCGACTCCCCCGGAGAGCGGGACGACCAGGGGAAACTCCAGGCGCCGCCCCCCGGCGGCCCGAGGCTCCACCGCCGCCGCGCGCCCTCCCGCTCTCCGCCGCTCATCCGCTGCCCTCCCCCGCTCGGCGCCTCCCGGGATCCTCGGCGGCCGCCCCGGTCGGTCGTGCGAGCGATTCTGTCAGCCCCGGCCGTCAGTGCCGTGACGTTATCCACAGGCCGGCGGGAGTGGCCGTCAGGCGGGCCCGGCGGAATCTCAACCGAGCAGGCGGAAGCGTTCGGCCACGATCAGCGTGCCGTGTAGCCCACCACCGCCTCGGTGAGCTCACTCAGCGGGCCGTCCGGTTCCGGTGTCGCGGGAGGAACGGATACAGGACGGTGACGTGCGCGGGCATGCCGTACGCCGCGAAGGAGTCGTAGCGTTCCCGCAGGCCCCGGACCAGGGGCTCGGCCGAGGGGACCTCCACCACCAGGGCGGTCTCATCGATCTCGAAGGCGGTCACGCGTACGACCAGACGCAACTGCGGGGAGTCACGTACCGCTCTGGGCATTTACATGGCGGATTCGGCCAGATTAAATCTTTATTTCCAGATACATAGTGATCTGGACCACATTGGTGCCGTGCCTGATCGTGCGAGGAGTGGTGCCCGATGGTGTTGTCGCTGGCGAAGCGAATGATCTTCGCTCTCGGCCGGGGATTCGTGCGGCTCGGACGGTACTGGGCCGCCCAGTTCGGCCTCGCCTACGCGCTGACCTGGTCCCCCGACGCGCCCCACCTCGCGCATGAGGAGGAGACCGAGCACTGGGACTGGTCGATCCCCTACCACTGGTACGAGACCTCCCGCTGACCGCCGCCCTGCCGGCCGGACCGGCGTCCGGTGAATGCCCGGCGGATCACGCCTCACCGCTCGATACTGTCCGCATGAAGGACGTCCGTTGCGAGCGCTGCGACCTCACCGTCGGTTTGGGCTGCTCCTGCTCGGGGACCTCGCCGAAGGCGTTCGTCCCCTTCGAAATCCTGATCTCCCCCAATCAATTCGCCCACCTACCCGGTGGATGCAACCACACGGCCAGCCAGGAGATCACGGAACGCGACTGGGGGCGCGTACGCGATCCTCGTCCGGGCCTGTGGATCAGCATCGGCCCGGGCAACCCCGTACGCGCCCAGGAAGGAAACCTGGAGACGTTCGCCATCCGGCGGTGTCAGGACTGCGCGAACGCGTTCCCCGGCGCCGGGTGACGGAAGGCGGCGCGTTCAACAAATTCGGGCGACGAGCCGGGTCACGAGCCGAAGGCCGGCCTGGGTAACGCAGAAGGCCCAGGTCGGCTGTGCCGACCTGGGCCTTCTTGTGGTGCGCCGCCAGGGACTCGAACCCCGGACCCGCTGATTAAGAGTCAGCTGCTCTAACCAACTGAGCTAGCGGCGCCCGCACCACAAGAGTAGCGGCATCCGGAGGTGCTCCGCGCCACCGGCGCGCTCATCGTGCCGGAATGCGGGCGACCAGATCATGTCCTGCCCTTACGTGTCCGGGATGTTCCCCTTCTCACCTTCGGGTACGTGGAGTGACGACGAAGGGAGTGAGGACCATGACACCGGATCTCTGGTCGTATTCCGACACCGTCTCGGGCACCGGACAGCAGATGGACATCGCCGGATACGACGTGCAGGCCGTGGACGGGAAGATCGGTTCCGTGGACGAGGCCACCTACGAGGCAGGCCAGAGCTACATCGTCGTGGACACGGGCCCGTGGATCTTCGGCAAGAAGGTGATGCTCCCCGCGAGTGTGGTGACGAGGATCGACTTCCAGGATCGCAAGGTCTTCGTCAGCCGTACCAAACAGGAGATCAAGAACGCGCCGGAGTTCGACGAGTCGGCGATGAGCGACCCGGGCTATCGGGACCGTGTCGGGGAGTACTACGGACGTTTCCCCCGCACTTCGTCCATGTGAGTGACATATGGAGGGGCCGCGCCGTCACGGCGCGGCCCCTCTCTTCGCCGGCGAACCGGCAGCCCGACCCCGCCCGGCCCCGCCCGGCCCCTCCTCCGCATGGACCGGGACGGCAGGCCGGAGTGCGGCGCTCACGGCCAGGTGCTGTCCGGCCGAGGTGTCGTAGGGGCGATGATGCGCAGCCGCTCCAGGAGCGTGACGAACGTCGAGGCGTACGGCGACGGCGCGGCGACCGAGGCGACCCGGTCCCAGTCCACCTGCTCCCGCATGGCGCGGACCATGGGCAGCAGCGAGCCGTAGTCGCAGGCGTGCTCCGACAGCGGCAGTATCCAGGAGATCACAAGGTCGGTGGCTTCGAGGACGGGCAGGCTGAGCGCGGCGGTGTTGATCGGCTCGGCCCGAGCGATCATGGCCTCGGTCACGGGCCTGTCGGCCAGCGAGAAGATCAGGTCGACGAGGATCCCTTCCTCGTCGAACGCCTTGACCAGCCAGTCCTCCGGTGGTTTCGCGGTCCGGAAACCCAGGCTCTCCAGGGTTTTCAGCGCGAGCGGGACGTCTTCCTCGACCAGGGCGAAGTCGACGTCATGCAGTGATGGCGCGGCGCCCCTCGCATAGCCGGCGCAGCCTCCGGCCAGGGCGAACCGCACCCCGGCCTCCTTGAGGCCGGCCCCGGCGCGCTTGAGCGTCTCAAGAATCGCGTCGGTGACTTCGTGACTGTGACTACCCACTCACGTCGCTTGCCCAGCCATGTTCGCCGCAAACAATCCCGGGTAGGGCGCGCTCATGACCGAGACCCTCCAGGAGATCAAGCGCGAGTACGAGGGAGAGGACAACCGTCCGCTGGCCTCGTACACACGGGTTCTCGCGGTGTACGGCGGGGCCGTCACGGCGCTGCTCGCCGCGGCGAAACTGACGGGCCGCACAGGCCCCGAGAAGATCAAGGTGATGGACCTCATGCTCATGGGGCTGTTCACGCACCGGCTCTCGCGCACGCTCGCGAAGGATCCCGTCACCAGTCCCATCCGCGCCCCCTTCACCCGGTACGAGGGCGTCTCCGGCCCGGCGGAGCTCAAGGAGAAGGTCCGCGGTCACGGGCTGCAGCACGCCGTGGGCGAGCTCCTGACCTGCCCGTTCTGCCTGTCCCAGTGGGTCGCGACAGGATACGCGGCGGGCACCGTGTTCTTTCCCAGGGTGACCCGGCTGGCCGGGGCGACCATGGCGGCCGTGGCGATCTCCGACTGGCTCCAGCTCGCCTACGCGCGCCTGATGAAGAAGACCGAGGAATGAGCGAGCGGTCCGAGCCGCCGGGCGAGGCAGTGGCATGAGTGAGGTGCTCGAGCCTCTGGAGAACACCGACGAGAACCCGAAGGAGCGCGTCGACCGCGAGCTCGGCGAGCTGCTGCAGGGTCTCCGGGTGGCCGCGACGGGCGTGCAGGTGCTGTTCGCGTTCCTGCTGACGCTCCCGTTCTCCTCCGGTTTCGGCAAGATCGACACGACCGGGAACTGGCTGTTCTACCTGGCGGTGGTCAGCGCGGCGGTCGCGTCGATCTGCACGATCGCCCCGGCGACCCAGCACCGGATCATGTTCCGGTCGGGGCTCAAGGAGTTGCTGCTGCGCCGGGCAAACCGCCTGGGCGTGGCCGGCGGCCTGGCCCTGGCCGTGTCCATGACCTGCTCCACCGCCCTGGTTCTGGACGCGCTGACCAGCCCCGGGCCCGCCGCGCTGGTCGGCGCGGGCGTGGCGCTGCTGTGTGCCTGGCTGTGGTTCGTCCAGCCGCTCCTGTCGCTGCGCCTGGTCAAGGACGAAGACCAGAAAGCCTGAGAGCGCGACCGCGATGCCCGCGGTCGCGCTCTCGCGTGCCTCGCGTCAGCTCCGCTCCCGCAGGCGCGGCAGGATCTGCGTCGAGTAGAACTCGAAGAACCCCTCCTGCTCCGTGCCGATCTGGGAGATGTAGACCTCGTCGAAGCCGGCGTCCACGTACTCGCGGATCGCGCTCAGGTGCGCCTCCGGGGAGGGGCCGCAGGGCGTCGACCGGGTGGCGGCCTCCTCCGTGACGAGCTGCGAGAGCTGCTCGAAGTGCCGCGGCAGCGGCAGGAGCTGAGCGGCCTCTCCCGGGATCCCCTGGTTGGGCCAGAGCCGGTGGACGGTCTTGCGCGCCTCGGCCTCGTCGTGCGCCCAGCACACCTTCAGCCCGGCCGCGCACGGCTTGCCCTCGCCGCCCGCCTTGTGGAACGCCTCGACCATGTCGGCGGCGGGCGCGGTGTGGATGTAGCCGTCGCCGAGCCGCCCCGCGAGCTCGACGGACTTGGGCCCGAAGCCCGAGATGTAGATCGGCGGAGGCTGGTCGGGCAGCGAGTACAGCCGGGCCGTGTCCACCTCGTAGAACTCGCCGCGGTAGGTCACGAGCTCGCCGGTCCACAGCTCCCTGATGACGTCCAGGGCCTCCTCCAGCATGCGCTGGCGCTCCTCGGCCGGTGGCCACTGGTCGCCCAGGATGTGCTCGTTCAGCGCCTCGCCGGTGCCGACCCCCAGGCGGAACCTGCCGTCCAGCAGGATCTGTGCGGTCGCCGCGGCCTGGGCGATGATCGCCGGGTGGATGCGGATGATGGGACAGGTGACCGCGGTGGTCACCGGCAGCGACGTGGCCTGCGAGATGGCCCCGATGACGGACCACACGAACGAGCTCTCGCCCTGCTCGTCCAGCCACGGGTGAAAGTGGTCGGAGATCCACAACGCCTCGAAGCCGGCTTCCTCGGCGAGTTTCGCCTGACGTACCAGCTCCTTGGGGTCATGCTCCTCGCTGGAGAGAAAATATCCGAAAGTGGTCATGTATCACCACATGCCCGAATAGTGTCAAGCAAACGTAACAATGGGCGATTCCGGCGCAAATTCGATCGACCCCAGGGCTGGATGATGTTACGAGACCCTTTGTAGGGGCAGTGGAGGGCCATGGCTACTCTGCTTTGGATCATCGCCGTGGTACTGGTAATCGCCGGGATCTACGTCATCCTGGCCCGTCGGGACATCCTCTGGGGGATCGTCCTCATCGTCCTCGGATTCCTCGTCGGCCCCGGGGGCGTCAGCATCTTCAATCCCTAGCCGCAACCTCGCCCACACCACTCGCGGACACCGAGACGGCGGCCGGCCGAAGGGGCCGGCCGCGTCTCGCGACGAGAACACGGCGAATCAGCAATGGTCGCCGTTCAGGCAGTAAACGGTGTAGGCGTGCTTGATGACCGGAAGGGCGACATTACGCACCCGGATGCCTCCGGGAGTAACGCCCTTTTCCGTACCCGCGTGCGCGTGACCGTGGATGAAGAGATCCGCGCCCTCGGCGTCGGCCGCCTCCGCCAGCATGTAGCTGCCGAGGAACGGATAGATTTCCGGCGGCTCGCCCATCAGCGTGTCCTTGACCGGCGAGTAATGGCTGAGCACGATCTTGTGATCGGCGTCCAGGTCCTTGAGCGCCCGCCGCCATCGTTCGGCGATCTCCTTCGTGTGCCGGACGAACGCCTTGGTCTCCGGCTCCCCGAACTCGCTCGCGCACTTCCCGGCGAAACCGCCGCCGAAGCCCTTGCCGCCGGCGACTCCGAGCCGTACGCCGTCGATGGAGACGACCGCGCCCTCGTCGTCGAGAACGATGATGCCGGCGTCACGGAGAAGATCGATGATCTCCTGGTTGCGGTCGGAGTGGTAGTCGTGGTTGCCCAGCACGGCGACGACGGGGATGGGCAGGCCGCTCAGCTCCTCGGCGACCACCCGGCCCTCGGGGATCGTGCCGTGCCTGGTCAGATCGCCTCCCACCAGCAACACGTCCGCACGGCGCTCGATGCCCTCGATCTTCTTGCGATAGTGGCCGCGCAGGTCCTCGCCCAGATGGATGTCCGCGACGGCGGCGATCCGCAGTTCCCTCACAGATGCTCCTCCTCTCCCGGCTCCCGCACCTCCACCAGGGTGATCTCGTTGTGCAGCCGCAGGCCCGGAGCCGCCTCCCGGGCGACGTTCTCGATCTGATGCCGCCGCTCGTCACAGGAGACCTGCCCGCGCAGGTAGACCTCTTCTCCTCGCACATCGACCCGAATGCCCAGTTCGGTGGTTCGTTCGTCCTCCGCGAGTGCCCGCTGCACGCGGGCCGCGACATAGTGCGGCGTCTCCATCTCTTCCCCTCGTGTCCCCCTCGGTTCCGTACGGCTAGCGCTGCCCGGCCCTTTCCCGGCGAAACCACTGGTTTGACGGGCGCGAGGGTGGATATGGTTTTCTGTATTCCTGGTGCCTAAGACGCAGGTACCTCCTTGGCGTGAGCATGCCGTTACGGAGGAGCGTCTTGGGTACGTGTGACCGGACTTCACCCCGCCCCGAGCCAGCTCATGAGCGAGGCACCGCGGGCACCGGCCGCACCTCTTCCCGCTCCTCTTCCGCGGTCACTCCCTCCACCGGCCCCCACGTCGCCGTCCGTCCCGTACCGGCCGCCGCCCCCGTCCCGGTCGCCGGGCCTGCTCACCTGGGCTCCCTGACCCCCGAGCCGGGTACTCGCCACTGCCGCTCTTGGAGGAACCCCCAGTGAAGATCGCCATGGTCTCGGAGCACGCCAGCCCGCTCGCCACCCTCGGCGGTGTCGACGCCGGCGGCCAGAACGTGCACGTCGCCGCCCTCGCCCGCGAGCTCGCCGGCGCAGGGCACGAGGTCACCGTCTACACGCGTAAGAATCGCGAGGACCTGCCGGAAACCGTCGCTTTCGGCCCGGGTGTGGAGGTCGTCCACGTCCCCGCGGGCCCCGCCTCCGAGATCCCCAAGGACGAGATCCTTCCCTGGGTTCCCCACTTCGGGAAGTGGCTGCACGACCGGTGGCTGTTCGACCGCCCTGACGTCGTGCACAGCCACTTCTGGATGAGCGGGCTCGCCGCGCTCGCCGCGGCGGAGAAGCTGCGCATCCCGGTCGTCCACACCTACCACGCGCTCGGCAACGTCAAGCGGCGTCACCAGGGCCCGGCGGACACCAGCCCGCGCGAGCGCATCGAGGCCGAGGCCGACATCGGGCGACGGGTCGACGGCATCATCGCGACCTGCAACGACGAGGTCGACGAGCTGATCCGCATGCGGGTGCCGCGCCGCGCGACCCGGGTCGTCCCCTGCGGAGTGGACGTCACCACCTTCCACCCCCACGTCGAACCGCTTGAGCGGCCGGAGCGCCCGCGCCTGCTGTCGGTCGGCCGGCTCGTGCCGCGCAAGGGCCTGGAGACCACCATCAGGGCGCTGCAGTACCTGCGGGACGCCGAACTCGTCATCGCGGGCGGTCCCCCTGCGGCCGAACTGCACCACGACCCCGAGGTCACCCGGCTGCGCTGGCTCGCAGCCCAGGCGGGCGTCTCCGACCGGGTCCGGTTCCTCGGCCGGGTCGAGCGCGACACGCTGCCCTCGCTGATGCGCTCGGCCGCCGCCGTCGTGTCCGTGCCGTGGTACGAGCCGTTCGGGATGGTGGCGCTCGAGGCGATGGCCTCCGGTGTCCCCGTCGTCGCCTCGGCCGTCGGCGGCCAGAAGGAGACGGTGGTCAACAACGTGACCGGCCTTCTCGTGCCGCCCCGCAAGCCCGCCGTGCTGGCCAAGGCGCTGCGCAAGCTGCTCGACGACCCGGTGCGGCGCACGGCGTACGGGATCGCGGGAGCCGACCGGGCCCGCGCGAGGTACGCCTGGAGCCGCATCGCCACCGAAACCCTGGCCGTCTACGACCGGGTCCTGTCCACCCGGGAGCTGGAAAGGAGCGCCTCTTGATCCTGCCGACCCCTGGGGTGAGCCGGTGACGTCGACGGCCCTCGTGCTGCGCTCGGACGGCATCGGGGGTTTGCTCACCGTGGTGCCCGCGCTGCGCGCCCTGCGCCGCCACGGGCTGCGCGTCGTCCTGGCCTGCCCGCCGGAACTGAGCGAACTCGCCGCGCTGACCGGCGCGGTGGACCGGATCCTGCCCGCGTACGGGCTCGCGCCGCTGTCGTGGCCCGGGCCCGGCGAGGAGGACGCCGATCACCCGCCGCTCCTGCCGGACCTCGCCGTCAACCTGCACGGCCGTGGGCCGCGCAGCCACCGGATCCTGCTGAATCTGCGCTACCGGGGCGAGGGGATGAGGCGCCTTTGGGCGTACGCCAACCCGGACGTCCCCTGGATCAGGGGGCCGTGGTGGGACCCGGGCGAGCACGAGGTGCTGCGGTGGTGCCGGCTGCTCCAGTGGCACGGCGTGCCCGCCGATCCGGAGGACTCGACGCTGCCCACTCCCCTGACCGCGAGCCCCGCGCCGGGGGCCGTCGTGATCCACCCCGGCGCGGGCGGCACGTCGCTGCGCTGGCCCGCCGACCGGTTCGCCGAGGTGGCCCGGATGCTGACGGACGAGGGCCTGCCCGTCGTGATCACCGGCAGCCCCCGGGAGCGGCCGATGGCCCTGCTCGTGGCGACCCGGGCGGTGCTGCCGCCGCAGATCGTGCTCGCGGGCCGCACCTCGCTCCGGGAGCTGTGCGCGCTGGTCGCCGGGGCCCGGCTGGTCATCAGCGGCGACGTCGCGATGACGCGGCTCGCCGCGGCCTATCGGACGCCCTCGGTGCTCGTGTCCACGGCGGACCGGCGGCACCCGATCCTGCGCGAGGTGGACGGCGCCGACCATCTGGACGCCGCGGTCCCGGCCGCCCAGGTGGTCAACGCCGCCGTGCGGGCGCTCGGCGCAGGAGTTCGATGACGGCCTCCTCGACCGGCCCGTGGGTGGCGAGCCGGCCCTCGCCGGTGTCCTCACCCAGCCGTTCGAGGGGGATCGTCCGTCCCTTCTCGTACAGGGCGACGATCCGCGGGTCCACGTAGGAGGCGCGGCACACCGACGGCGTGTTGCCCAGGTACTCCGACACCTCCTTCATCACCCTGGAGACCGCCCGCTTGCGCCCCGCGCCGCTGCGTACGGGGCGGGAGACGGCGAGCCCGACCGCCGCCAGGACCGTGGCGTGCCAGGTGCGGAAGTCCTTGGCCGAGACGTCGGTGCCGAACGTCTCCTTCAGGTAGGCGTTGACGTCCGCGCTCCGCACGTCCACCCAGCCGTCGTCGGTGCGGTAGCGCAGCAGTTCGCCCCGGTGCCCCTTCGACAGCGACGTCAGCACCTCGCACACGTCGGCGTCGGCCAGCACCTGCTCCCGCTCCTTGCGGCCCTTGGCCAGGTAGCGGCACACGACCTTGCCGTCGCCGCACTTCACGTGCGAGGTCTTCAGCGTGGCCAGGCCGTAGGAGTCGGTGTACTCCTCCCCGCCGACACGGAAGAAGCCGATGTCGAGCATGCGCGCGGCGGTGGCCAGCACGCGCTCGCGGCTCAGATCGTCGCCGCGCAGGTCGCGCGCGACCCGCTCGCGGAACGCGGGGAGCCGCTGGGCGATCTCCAGCACGTGGTCGAACTTGGCCTCGTCCTGCTGCCTGCGCCACTCGTCGTGGTATCGGTACTGCCGCCGGCCCGCGGAGTCGGTGCCCACGGCCTGGAGGTGGCCGTTCGGATGGGCACAGATCCACACGTCGGTCCAGGCCGGCGGGATCGCGAGGGACTTGATCCGGCGCAGCGTGGCGCGGTCCTTCACAGGCCGGCCGGAGGCCCAGGTGTAGCTGAACCCGCGCCCCCGGCGCCTGCGCCGGATGCCCGGCTCGCTCGGATCGCTCGGCCGCAGTTCGACGGGTGGTATCTCGAAGACCTTCGCCTTCTCCGCCAGGGTCTTCTCCGCCGGCGTCTTCTCCGCGACGGCGCTCATCGCAGCAGGTCCCACGCCTGTTCGAGCACGTCGTCCACGCTCACGTCACCCACCCACGAGACGTCCCTGTGGCCGCACTCCCGCATGCCCAGCTTGGGGTCGGCGGCTGTCCCGCAGACCGGGCAGCCCGACGTCCAGGAGATCAGCGGCCGCTGGTGTCCTCTGCTCAACGGGCCCCAGTTGATCATGTTGCCGCACCAGTAGATCCCCACGGTGGGGGTACCGGTCGCCGCCGCCAGGTGACGCGGCCCGGTGTCGTTGGAGACGAGCAGGTCGCAGGCGGCGTACAGCGCGGTGAGCCCGCCGAGGGACAGCTCCCCGACGACGGCCCTCGCCGGGGTCTGCATCTGCGCGACGACCTTCTCGACGACCTCCCGCTCCTCCTCGACGCCGGTCACCACCACCGGCCGTCCGAGGCGGTCGGCGACCTCGGCGAAGCGTTCCGGCGGCCATCTCCTGCGCCGGTCCCCGGCGCCCGGGTGGATCGCCACCAGTCCCCGCGGGACCTTGCCGAGCGTGCGGTTCAACTCGGCCCAGTCCTCCCTGACGACCGCGATCCTCGGCTCGATCTCGTTCGCGGGCGCGCCGAGCAGTCCCGCCACCTCCAGGTAGCGCAGGGTCTCGTGCTGGTAGTGGACGTACGGCACCCAGCGGTCGAGCGGTGCGGCGTCGGGGGTGCGCAGGCCGGCCGTCACCCGCGCGCCGAGGCGGCGGATGAACGGATTGGAGTTGCGCCCGCCGCCGTGCATCTGGACGGCCAGGTCGAACCTGCGCTGCCGCAGGTCCTCGTACAGCTCCTCGGGGGCGGAGGGCCCGTCGGGCGGGGAGGAGACGCCGGAGATGGGTGGCAACGCCACCACCTCGTCCACCGGGCCCGGGCGATCGCGCAGGAACCGCGCGTGCCACTCGCGGCCGAGCAGGGTGATCTTGGCAGCGGGATACGCCCGCCTGAGCGCCTCGATGGCGGGCAGCGCCAGGAGCAGGTCGCCGAGGGCGTTGGCCCTCAGCACGGCGATGCGCTCGACTCCCTCCACGAGCAGCGCGCTCATGCCACCTCTCGCCTGGCGGCTCGGAGTCGCATGAGCGCATCGCACTGTGCTTATCGATTCGCTCGCTTCGCTCGCTCATGCCACCTCCTCGCCCATCGGACATCCCCCATTCGTCCGGCTCGCCGGCTGACCCCCGGCGAACTCGTGTGGAGCGACGTCTGATCCCGGTTACCCCGGTGCGGCGGCCCCAAACCGGCCCACCGGGTCGGCCGTGCCTGTTGTTTCCCCTGCGCCTGCGGGGGTAGCCGCCGATGTATGACGGAAGAGACGCTCAACCGTTTCGGTGAAGTCACAGCCGTCGTCGTCGGGGACGTGATGCTCGACTCGTGGCTGCGGGGCCGCACGAAGCGCATGGCACAGGAGGCCCCGGTGCCGGTGGTGACCGTCGAGCAGATCGAGGACCAGCCGGGCGGCGCCGCCAACACGGCCGTGAACCTGGCCGCCCTCGGCGCACGGGTCCACATGGTGGGAGTCACCGGCGCCGACCCCGCCGGGGCCACGCTGAACGCGACCCTGGGACGGCTCGACATCGAGGGCCTGGTCATCGTGCGGAGCTGGCGAACCTCGGTCAAGCGCCGGGTGTTGACCGACGGCCAGATCGTGGCGCGGTACGACGAGGAGGACGAGGCTCCGCTGCCGGAGGCGGCCGAGCGCGAGCTCATCGAGCAGATCACCCGGCTCGCGGCGGATGCCGACGTCATCGTCGCCTGCGACTACGGCGGCGGGGTGTGCACCCCGAACGTCCGCCGGGTGCTGTGCGACCTGAGCATCGACCGGAGCGAGGGATCGCGCGGCGCGCCGATCCTCGTGGTGGACGCCCACGACGTGGCCGCCTGGCGGGACTGCCGGCCGACCGCCGTGCTGCCCAACTACGCCGAGGTGCGGCGGCTGCTGGGCGAGGGGGACGACCACGACAGGGTCGCGTTCCTGTCCGCGCGGTCGGAGGACCTCATCGAGGCCACCGGCGCCGACCTCGTGGTCACCACGCTGGACGGCGAGGGCACGCTGCTGCACCGGCGCGGCGAGGGGCCGCACCGCACGTACGCGACCCCCGCGCCCGACACGATGAGCATCGGCGCGGGCGACACCTTCACGGCGGCGTTCTCACTCGCCCTGGCGGCCGGCGCTGAGCCCGAGCGCGCCGCCGACATCGGGCAGGCGGCGGCGAGCGTGGTGGTACGGCGGCAGGGGACGGCCGCCTGCTCCCACGAGGACCTGCTGCAGGCGCTGCGCCCCGACACCGCGCTGCCGCCCGAGCGGCTGGCCGCGTGCCTGGAGCGCGACCGCGCCGAGGGCAAGCGCATCGTCTTCACCAACGGCTGCTTCGACGTGCTGCACCGCGGCCACGTCGCCTGCCTGGAGGAGGCCGCGCGGCTCGGCGACGTGCTGGTCGTCGCGGTCAACGGCGACGACGGCGTGGCCCGGCTGAAGGGGCCGGGGCGCCCGATCAACCGGTGCGAGGACCGGGTGGCGGTGCTCGCGGCGCTGGGCTGCGTGGACTACATCACCGTCTTCGACGAGGACAGCCCGACCGAGCTGCTGCGGCTCGTCCGGCCGGACGTGTACGTCAAGGGCGGCGACTACCACCCCGACCTGCTGCCCGAGGCGGAGCTGGTCAGGGAGCTGGGCGGAGAGGTACGAGTGCTCGGTTACGTCCCGGACCGCTCCACCACGGCGATAGTGAACCGGATTCGAGGGTAGAGGGGCCCCCATGACCGAAGAACAACGCTCGCCGACGGGCAAGCCCATGGTGGAGGCGACCCCGATGGATGTGATCCGCATCCGCATCGGGTCGTTCGCACTGGTCTTCTGCGTCGCCGTACTGGTGCTTTCCTTCGTCGGGCGCATCTGGGTGCTGACCGGGATCGTCGTGGCGGTCATGGCGATCATCGCGATCTATATGGCGTTCGCCGTGCGCAAGCAGAAGAGACTCGGCGGCGGGCCGCAATCGAGAGGATGACGAGGTGAGCCTGAAGGACAAGGTCGTCGTGGTGACCGGCGCGAGCGGCGGGGTGGGCCGCGCGGTGGTCCGGCGGCTCGGAGCGGAGGGCGCGAAGGTCGCGCTCATCGCACGTGGAGAGGCGGGCCTCGCCGGCGCCGCCGTGGACGTCGGGGCGAGGGCGGCACCCGGAAGGACCTTCGCCGCCGACGTCTCCGACTACGACCAGGTCCGCCAGGCCGCCCAGCGGGCCGAGGCCGAGCTGGGCCCGATCGACGTGTGGATCAACATCGCGTTCACGACCGTGTTCGCGCCGTTCCTGGAGATCACACCCGAGGAGTACGAGCGCGAGACCAAGGTGACCTATCTCGGCTACGTATGGGGCACCCGGGTGGCCCTGGAGATGATGAAGCCGCGCGACAAGGGCGTCATCGTGCAGGCGGGCTCGGCCCTGGCCTACCGGTCGATCCCGCTGCAGTCGGCGTACTGCGGCGCCAAGCACGCGATCGTCGGGTTCACGGAGTCGGTACGGACGGAGCTGCTCGCCGAGGACTCGGGCGTGAAGATCACGGTGGTGCAGCTTCCGGCGCTGAACACCCCGCAGTTCGACTGGGGGCTGAACCGGATGCGGCGGCACGCGCAGCCGGTGCCGCCGATCTACCAGCCGGAGGTGGCCGCCGACGCGCTCGTCTATGCCGCCGAGCACCCGGAGCGCAAGGAGTACTGGGTCGGCGGGATGACCGCGGCCACGATCCTGGGCCAGCGGACGGCGCCCGCCCTGCTCGACCGCTACCTCGCCAGGACCGGGGTGAAGTCGCAGCTCACCGGCGAGAAGGCGCCGACCGGGGTGTCCAACCTGTGGGAACCCGCGGACGAGGACAAGGACTACGGGGCGCACGGCAGCTTCGACCGGCGGTCGCACGGCCGCAGCGTGCAGTTGTGGATGTCGCAGCACCGCCGCCTGGTGACCCTCGCCGGTCTCGGGCTCGCCGCCGTCGCCGGTCTCGGCCTGCGCCGCCGCTGACAAGACCACGAAATTCCGGGTACGCCCCTTTTGAGGCGATACGAAGGGGTGTACGGGGGTAGTCGGGGGCGATGGACGAGCTTGACTACCGCTTCCTGTGCGAACTCGCGGCCCAGCTCCGGGTGGACTCGGTCCGGGCCGCCGCGGCCGCCGGCTCGGGGCATCCGACGTCCTCGATGTCGGCGGCCGAGCTGATGGCCGTGCTGCTCGCGCGTCACCTGCGCGTGGACGTCGCGGATCCGGCCAACCCGGCCAACGACCACCTCGTCTTCTCGAAGGGTCACGCCTCCCCCCTCCTGTACGCGATGCTCAGGGCCGCCGGGGTGGTCACCGACGAGGAGCTGCTGACCTTCCGCAGGCGCGGCAGCCGCCTGGAGGGCCATCCCACCCCGCGGGTGCCGTTCGTCGACGTGGCCACCGGCTCGCTGGGCTTCGGCCTGCCCGTGGGGGTGGGGCTCGCGTTGACCGCGCGCAGGCTGGACCGCCTGCCCTACCACGTCTGGGTGCTGTGCGGCGACAGCGAGCTCGCCGAGGGATCGATGTGGGAGGCGTTCGAGCACGCCGGGCACGAAGGGCTGAACAACCTCACGGCGATCATCGACGTGAACCGGCTCGGCCAGCGCGGCCCGACCCGGCACGGCTGGGACCTCGGCGCGTACGCCGCCAGGCTCGGCGCCTTCGGCTGGCACACGATCGAGATCGACGGCCACGATCCCGGCCAGATCGACTACGCGCTCGCCGACGCCCGGGCCACCCGGCGCCGCCCGACGGCGATCATCGCGAGGACCTGCAAGGGCCGCGGCGTGTCGGCCGTGGAGAACCGCGAGGGCAAGCACGGCAAGCCGCTGGAGGACGCCGAGCAGGCGCTAGACGAACTCGGCGGGCCGCGTTCCCTCACCGTCGAGGTCACCCCGCCGGACGCCCCGGCCACGCCGTACCGGTACGCCGACGGCACGCTCGACCTGCCGAAGTACGCGGTGGGCGAGCGGGTGGCCACGCGGACCGCCTTCGGCGAGGCGCTGGCCGCGCTCGGCACGGCGCGAGGCGACGTCGTCGCCCTCGACGGCGAGGTGGCCGACTCGACCAAGCTGGAGGCGTTCGCCAAGGCGCACCCGGACCGGTTCTTCGAGTGCTACATCGCCGAGCAGCAGATGACCGCCGCCGCCATCGGCATGGCCGCGCGCGGCTGGACCCCCTACGCCGCGACGTTCGCCGCCTTCCTCACCAGGGCGTACGACTTCGTCCGGATGGCGGCGGTGAGCCGGGCCGGGATCTGCCTGGTGGGGTCGCACGGCGGGGTGTCGATCGGGGAGGACGGGCCCTCCCAGATGGGCCTGGAGGACCTCGCGGCGTTCCGCGCGGTGCACGGCAGCACCGTGCTGTACCCCTGCGACGCCAACCAGACGGCCCGGCTGGTGGCGGACATGGCCGACCTGGAGGGTGTCCGCTACCTGCGGACGACGCGGGGCGAGACGCCGGTGATCTACGGCCCGGACGAGGAGTTCCCCGTGGGCGGCTGCAAGATCCTGCGCACCGGCGGCCAGGCGACCGTCGTGGCCGCGGGCGTCACCGTGCACGAGGCCCTGGCCGCCGCCGACCTGCTCGCCGAGGACGGCGTCTCCGTGACCGTGATCGACGCGTACTCGATCAAGCCGCTCGACTCGGCCGAGCTGGTCGAGATGGCCGGGGCGACCGGGAAGGTCGTCACGGTGGAGGACCACTGGCCGGAGGGCGGGCTCGGCGACGCCGTGCTCTCGGCGCTCGCGGACGCGCCGGTGCCGGTGCGCAAGCTGGGCGTGTCGCGGATGCCCGGCAGCGCGACCTCCCAGGAACAGCTTGAGGAGGCAGGCATCGACAGGGGCGCCATCCGCGAGGCCGTCCTGTCCCTGCTCCGCTGAGACACGCTGGGCCTACCGGTGGGCGGCGAGAGCGCGGGCCGTCGGCGTTCCCGCGTCCGGCGGGTAGTCCGCGACGTGCCCCTGGTAGAGGACGTTCCCTCCGTGCCTGCCGGGGCCGGGCCCGAGATCGATCAGCCAGTCGGCCTGCCGGATGACGTCCAGGTTGTGCTCGATGACCACGACGGTGTGGCCCCTGTCGACGAGCGCGTCCAGGACCCGGAGCAGGCCGCCGATGTCGCTCATGTGCAGGCCCGTGGTGGGCTCGTCGAGCACGTACGTCGCGGGCCGCTCCGCGTCGCGCAGCTCCTTGGCGATCTTGAGCCGCTGGCACTCCCCTCCGGACAAGGTGGTTAGCGGCTGGCCCAGCCGGAGATAGCCGAGACCGGCCTGCGACAGGTGCCGCAGCGCCCGGTCGACGGCTTTGTCGGGCAGCCGGTGCCTGGCCTGGTCGACGGAGAGGGCGTCGACGTCGGCGATGGACAGGCCGTCGACGGTGTACGCGAGCACCTCGGGGGTGAAGCGCCGCCCTTCGCATGCCTCGCAGACGACCTCCTGGCCGTCCATGAAGGCCAGATCGGTGTAGATGATCCCGAGCCCTTCGCACTTCGGGCAGGCGCCTTCCGAGTTCGCGCTGAACAGCGCGGCGGAGACGCCGTTGCGCCGGGCGAACAGCCTGCGTACGGCCGGCGCGATGCCGGTGTAGGTGATCGGCGTGGACCGGCGGTTGACGCCGACCGGCCTCTGGTCGATCACGACGGCGCCGTGCTGCTCGACGAGTTCGGCGGCCAGGCTGGACTTCCCCGAGCCGGCCACGCCGGTGAGTACGGTCATCACACCGGCGGGGATGTCCACGGTGACGCGCCGCAGGTTGTTGCGCGTCGCCTCGGCGACGGTGATCGCCGCCCTTGTCGTCGGCGGGGCCGTACGCGGGGCCGTCTTGATGGGCGCGGGCCGGGACAGCGCGCGCCCCGTGGGAGTGGCGGCCCGCCGGAGCTCGGGGAACGTGCCCTGGAAGACGAGCCGGCCTCCGTCCGCGCCGGCGCCGGGGCCGATCTCGACGACCTGGTCGGCGACGGCCATGACGGCGGGGTCGTGCTCGACGACGAGGATGGTGTTGCCCCTGTCGCGCAGCCGCTCCAGCAGGCGCGTCATGGACTCCACGTCGGTGGGGTGGAGCCCGGCCGTGGGCTCGTCGAACACGTAGAGCATCTGGGTGAGGCTCGACCCGAGATGCTTCACGATCTTGATGCGCTGGGACTCGCCGCCCGACAGCGTCGTCGTCGCGCGTGCCAGGCTGAGATACCCCAGGCCGATGGCGTCCATGGCGTCGAGCCTGGCGGTCAGCGCGGCGACGGCGGGAGCGACTTCCGGTGCGTCGACGCCGCGGACGAGCCCGGCGAGCTCGGCGACCTCTAGCCGGGACAGCTCGCCAATGGTGTGTCCGAGGACGGTGGCGGTGCGGGACGCCTCGTTGAGCCGGTCTCCCCCGCAGTCGGGGCAGACCTGCGACCGGGTGAACCGGCGGATCGTCTCCTGCTTGCGCTCGGACAGGTCCCCCGAGGCGTGCAGGTAGATCCGCTCGAACCGCTCGACGACCCCCTCGTAGTCCTTCGGCAGCCTGCGCCCCAGCCGCCGTCCCAGCCGCGCCGCCGCCTCGCCGCCGTGGAGCAGGGCGTCGCGCTCGTCCCGGCTCCAGTCGCGCAGCGGCGTCTCCGGGTCGAACACGCCGATGTCGGCGTACTGGGAGTACCAGTAGTTGCCGTCGCCGAACCCGGGAAGCCGGATCGCGCCCTGCCGCAGCGACCTGTCCGGGTCGAGGATGCGGTCCACGGCCGTGACGACGACGTCGCCGAGCCCCGAGCACGTGGGGCACATTCCGGCCGGATCGTTGAACGAGAAGTGGTTCGACTCGCCCACGTGCGGCTCGCTGAGACGGGAGAACAGCAGCCGCAAGTAGGTCCAGGTGTCGGTGATGGTGCCGACCGTGGAGCGGGCGTTGCCGCCGAGGCGCCGTTGGTCGATCACCACCACCGGCGAGAGCCCGTCGATGTGCTCCACGTCGGGACGCGTCCACTTCGGCAGCCGGTTCCTCGCGAACGGGGGGAAGGTCTCGTTCAGCTGGAAGCCGGCCTCCGCCGCGATCGTGTCGAAGACCAGCGACGACTTGCCCGACCCCGAGACGCCCGCGAAGACCACGAGGCGGTCGCGCGGGATGTCCACGTCCACGCCGCGGAGGTTGTTCGTACGGGCCCCTCTGATGGAGATGCTTCGTGAAGCCATACTCGCGACCGTACGGGCAATTGTGGCCGGATTCTGACCGCGATTGCGGGCATGATGGGCGGATGGCCGACGTGACCCGACGCATGCTGGCCCTGCTGTCGATCCTCCAGACGGGACGGCCGTTCAGCGGGGACGAACTCGCCACGCGCCTGGACGTCAGTCCCCGCACCGTACGCCGCGATGTGGACCGGCTCAGGGAGTACGGCTATCCCGTCGAGACACAGCCGGGACCGGGCGGCCACTACCGGCTCGTGGCGGGCCGGACGATGCCCCCGCTCGTCCTGGACGACGACGAGGCGATCGCCGCGTTGCTCGGTCTCGCCACTCTCGCCTCCTCCGGTTCCGGCGAGGACGGGGCGCTCGACGACGCGGCCACCCGCGCGTACGGCAAGCTCGACCAGTTCCTGCCCGCGCGGCTGCGTCCGCGCGTGGCCGCGTTGCGGGCGAGCCTGGAGACCGACCGGCAACTCGCGCCCGCCGTGAGCGCGGCGCTTCTGGCCGGTCTCGCCGAGGCGATCAACGACCGGGAGGTCGTGCGGTTCGGCTACAGCGACAGGCGCGGCGAGGAGAGCCACCGGCGGGTGGAGCCGCACCGGCAGATGCATCTGCTTCAGCGCTGGTATCTGCTGGGCTGGGACCTGGACAGGGACGACTGGCGGGTGTTCCGCCTCGACCGCGTCCGCGACCTGGTGCGCACCGGCGTCCGGCACGCTCCCCGCGCCCTGCCGGCCGACGCGGCCCTCTCGTACCTCCGTCAGGGCCTCAACGCGGACCGCCGGCGCGTACGGCTCGTCGTGCGGGCGCGGCCCGGCCAGGTGGCCGACGCGTTGAAGTTCGAGGACGCCGAGATACACCAGGGGCCCGGCGACCGGGAGACCCAGGTCACCGTCTGGCTCGACTCCTGGGAATGGCTCGTCCTCGGCCTCGCCCACCTCGACGCCGACTTCACCGTCGTCGAGCCGGCGGACTTCCGGAGAGCCTATGCCGCCTTCGCCCGCCGTCTCCTCGCCGCCTCCGGCGGTCTGGAGCCGCCGCCCGCGTGAAAGCGCGCCGGGATGAAAGCTCCGCGCGTGTGAAAGCGCCGCCGACCGCCCTCGTGGGGGCGGCCGGCGGCGCACGGCAGAGGTCAGCGTGCCTTGGCGGTCGCCTTGCGGTTGGCCTTCTTGATGGCGTCCACGAGCTCGTCCTTGGTCATCTTCGACCGGCCCGGGATGCCGAGGCGGCTGGCCACGTCGTAGAGGTGGTGCTTGGAGGCGTTCGCGTCGACACCCTCGGCCGTCTTGCCCGGCTTCGGCGTGCCCTTCTTCGCCTGCTCGTCCGACGGTCCGCGCCCCTCCTTCTTCTCCCAGTGGTCGCCCACCTTCTCGAAGGAGTGCTTGAGCGCGGCGAACGCCGTACGGTGGGCGCGCTGGCCCTCGCCGTACGTCTCGACGGCGGAGTCGTGCGCCTTGATCCACGTCTCCTGGGCCTCCTTGGGCGAGCGCTCCAGGGTCGAGGGCAGTTCTTCACGTCCTGGCATGGTCCATGCCTCCCTTCAGACCGTCGGAAGTCCGTTGGAGGGGGTTAGATGGTGGGGTCGTCGTAGCGCCGCTCCTCGTACACGTGGCGGCGGGTGGCGGTGGCGTCCACGGGGGCGGCGGCGGTGACGGTGGTCCTGCGGCGGACCGTCGTCAGGCGCCAGATGCCGAAGAGCAGCCCGGCCAGGCCGCCCACCATGAGGATCACCCCGATCACCTGGATGTCGAGGCCCGCGATGGTGAAGTCGACCGCCCAGGTGAGGATGGCCCCCAGCATGATGAGGATGATGCTTCCGGCGATGGTCATGGCTTTTCCTCCTTCGCCTTCTGCTCTATCCCCTCCACGGATTCCAAACGTCGCATGCGGGTGCCCGTATAGGGCAGCATGCGAATCATGACCGATACCCCCATTGTGGTGATGGGACTCATGGGCGCGGGGAAGAGCACCGTCGCCCGGCTGCTCGCCGACGCGCTCGGCCGTCCCATGCGCGACAGCGACGCCGATCTGGAGGCCAGATACGGCGCGACCGCCGCCGCGATGGCCGCCGGTCTGGGCGCGGACGAACTGCACGCCCGCGAGGCGCTGGTGCTGCGGGAGGCGCTGGCGGCCCGTCCTTCCCCCGTCATAGCGGCCGCCGCCAGCACGGTCGAGGACCCCGAGACGCGCCGGGCGCTGGCCCCCGCCTTCGTGGTCTTCCTCGACGGCCCGCCCGAGGTGCTGGCCGAGCGGATGAAGTCGAGCCCCCACCGCCCGCACTTCAAGCCCGACCTCGTACGCATGCTGACCGAGCAGCGCGACCTGCGGCTGCCGGGGTTCCGGGAGGTGGCGGACCTGACCGTGGACCCCTCCACGCACAAGCCCGAGGAGATCGCGGCCACGGTGCTCGCGCACCTCGACGGTGCGAAGACCCGCTGAAACGCCGAGTGGCGCGTCAGCCGACGGCGATGCGCATCTGGTGCGGGACGACGGGCAGCGGCGACGGGCTGCCCGCCCCGGCGAGGAACCAGACGGTCTTGCCACCCCGGCCCGAACCGGCCACTCCCCAGTCGTCGGCGAGTTCGTCCACGATGAGCAGGCCACGGCCCCCGATGGAGTCGATGTCCGCCTCGCGCTGGTGCGGCACGCCCTCGCCCTGGTCGAAGACCTCGCCGTACACCCAGGTGCCGTTGCTGCCGAGCCGGAGGGTGAAGACGTTGCCGCCATGCCGTACGACGTTGGAGGCGAGTTCGCTCACGATGAGGGAGCAGTCGTCGACGAGTTCGTCCAGGCCCCACCGGCCGAGCTCACGGCGGACGAGAGCGCGCGCCTCGGCGACACTCGCGCCGACTGCGGGCAGGAGGCATTCCGCGGTCCAGACGGGGGCCGGGTCGACCGGCGCCGTACCGAAGGGGAGAGTCACGCGCGCCTCCTTAGGCTCATGGGAGCGCTCCCACGGCTCAAGATACGGCACGCAACGCAGTCATGTGAATTCATAGAAACAAGATTGTTTCCGGTCAATGCCCGATCCGTGATAGCCGCGAAGGGGAAAAGTCCGGCAGTCTTCCGCCGCCCCGGCGCGAGTACGCACGTCAGCGCCGCCGCGTCCGCCGCTCCCGGTCCGCGCCGCGCGACCGCGAAGCGCGACCGCGCGGCCGGCGCCGCCGTGAAAATAACTGAAATAAGCCCATCCCGGCCCGCTGATGCAGGCAGACCGGAATCGCCCTACATATCCGCCCTGACGCATAAGGGCAATTTCGTCCGGCATGCCCTCACCCGAGCGCGGTGATTCCCCAGCGGTGGGCGACCCGCTCCCCCGGGGCCAGGCGCACCAGGCACTCGCCGGTCGCGAAGGCGTTCGGCGGGCAGCTCATCGGCTCGACCGCCACTCCGGCCCGCCGATACGGCTCGGCGAGCGTGTCGCCGGTGAACACCTGGAGCCATTCGACGCCGGGCGCGGCCCACAACTCCACGCCCCGCGAGCCGTCGGCCGTGCGGAGCCGGGCCCGCACCAGCCCGTCGTCGTCGCGCCGCAGCGCCGTGTAGGGGGTGTCGAGCACCGTGCCGCCGATGCGGCGTCCCTCGCGGAAGTCGTACTCCGTGCCCTCGACCGGGCGGCGGCCGACCGGGATCTTCTGCTCGTCCACCGGGGTCCATTCGGCCGCGGGCACCTCCAGCACGGCGTCGTCCACCGTCTCCTCGCCGAGGGTGAGGTAGGGGTGCGCGCCCATGCCGTACGGCGCGACGCCGTCTCCCACGTTCACGGCCGACACCTCGACCTCCAGGCCCCCCTCGCCCAGGGCGTACGACGCGGTCAGGTCGAGCACGTGGGGATAGCCGAGCTGGGGGAACAGCCGCAGCCCGAGCCGGATCGAGGCGTCGTCCCGGTCCAGGACCGTCCAGGGCATCAGGCGGGCGAAGCCGTGCGCGGCGTTGCCGGTCCTGGGCTCGGTGATGGCGAGCTGCCTGGTCTCGCCGTCGAAGTCGTATCTGCCGTCGCGCACCCGGTTGGGCCAGGGCAGCAGCAACTGCCCGGCGCCGCCCACCGGCTGCGCGTCCGCGGGGTACGACATGACCAGCGGCCGTTCGCGGTACGTCAGGGCGCGCAGGCCCCCGCCCACCTCGGTGACGGTCGCCGCGTATCCGTGCGCGGCGATCGTGTGCTGCGTGCCGGTCGGGGGAACGGGTTCGCGAACCGCTGGTGCTGTCATGAGAGGGATTTTCCCATCCGTCCCATGGCACTCGCAGAGGACCCTGCGAAGACGCCTCAGGGCTGAGCCCTGCGGGGTCGCCTCAGCGCTGAGCCTCGTGGGCTTCGCGGGCCGTGAGCCCGGCGGCCCGGGCCCACGTCCTGGGTGTCACGTCCTGGGTGTCACGAGGAGAGCGTCTGGCCCGCCAGGCCCTCCTGCGCGGTGAGCAGCGCGCGCAGTTCCTCCGCGCTCTCACCGCATGCGGTCATGATCAGGCCCCGGTCCATCTCGATCCGGGACAGCGACCTGGTCAGCCGGGTCGCGTACCAGCGGCCGGCGTCGCTTCTCCAGATCGACCAGCGACCGGCGTACTCGCTGCTCAGTTGTCTCCAGGCAGCGTCCTCGGCTGAGAACCGCACTCGTCACCACCTCCAGGCTCTGTGCCGGGAGACAACGATGTGCTCATCCGGACACGATTGGTAGTGAGAAGCGGTCTCCCCCTTCCGGCGGCGCCGCCACCCCGGCTCTCATGAAGATCTTCCGCCGGTTGCGGTGACTTCACCACGACTTGATCCCCGTTCCTCCCGTACCACCCGTGTCATGCCGGGTAGCGGAACGGCGCTGGTGTTCGCGGGGCAGGCATGGCGCGGGCACAGGATAGGCGCGATGCAAACGTCGTGTCTCCAGTCACACCGGACATGGTTTTACTACCTTGCCGGACAGAAAGTCAGGGGAGAGATTCGAGAGGGCCGACATCGAGTGAAGGGAAGGTCACCCATGCCCGGACTCCCACGGCTGCCGTTCGAGCGGCCGGACGTCCTGGGGATATCCCCCGGCTTCGGCGAACTGCGGGCCAGAGCGCCGATCACCAAGGTCACAACCGCCATGGGCGACGAGGCGTGGCTGGTCACGGGTTACGAGGAGATCCGGCAGGTGTTCGCCGACGACAGGTTCGGCCGCTCCCACCCCGCCCCCGAGACCGCGGCCCGCCTGTCGAACAACGCCCTGCTCGGCGGCCCGACCGGCGAGTACGCCACCGAGCGGTCCATCCACAAGGAGATGCGGCGCCTGCTCGCCCCCGCGTTCTCGGCCCGGCGCATGCGGAGCCTGTCGGACCGCATCGGGGCGCTGGTCGGAAACCTGCTCGACGGGCTCGCCGAGCAGGGCCCGCCCGCGGACCTGCACGCCGGCCTGTCGCTCCCGCTGCCGATCCAGGTGATCTGCGAGCTTCTCGGCGTGCCGTACGAGGACAGGGACAGGTTCCGGGCCATGGCCGAGGCGATGACCGACCTCACCCATCCCGAGCGGT
Source organism: Microbispora sp. GKU 823 (assembly GCF_002027145.1). Classification (NCBI taxonomy): domain Bacteria; kingdom Bacillati; phylum Actinomycetota; class Actinomycetes; order Streptosporangiales; family Streptosporangiaceae; genus Microbispora; species Microbispora sp. GKU 823. The sequence goes on from NZ_MWJN01000002.1 coordinate 98,700, forward strand.
CCGCCGCCGCCCAGATGGAGATGAACACCTACACCTACGAGATCGTGAAGGCGAAGCGGGACGATCCGGGCGAGGACGTGTACTCCGACCTGGCGGACGCCTCGCTGCCGGAGGACGACGTCGCCAGGATCGCGGGCGGCCTGCTGTTCGCCGGCCACGAAACCACGGTCAACCAGATCGACTACGGCGTGCTGCTGTTCCTGCGCAACCCCGCCCAGCGCGACGCGCTGCTGGAGGACCCCTCCCTCGTGGACGGCGCGGTCGAGGAGATCATGCGGGTCGCCTCGCCGAGCGAACACGGGCTGGTGCGCTACGCGCACGAGGACGTCGAGGTCGCGGGGGTGCTGATCCGGGCGGGCGAGCTGGTCATGCTGTCCACCCCGGCGGCCAACAGGGACGAGCGCGTCTACCCCGACCCCGACACGTTCGACGTCAGGCGGCGCGATCCCCACCCCCACGTCGGCTTCGGCCACGGGCCGCACCACTGCCTCGGGGCGTCCCTGGCTCGGGTCGAACTGCGCGCGGTCTTCGGCTCCCTCTTCACGCGCTTCCCCACCCTGGCGCTCGCCGTGCCGTACGAGGAGCTGAAGGCGCACACCGACAGGCTGGCCGGGGGAATCCAGGCGCTGCCCGTCACGTGGTGAGCGCCCGGATCCGGTCACGGTCGCGCCCAACGGCCCGCGCCGCGCCCGCCGGCCACATGCTCGGCGTCCCCGGGCCCGGCGGTTCCGTCGTCGTCGGCGAGCCGCCGGTACGCGCGGTCGCGCAGCCGCAGCACCACCGTCGCCAGCAGCGCCGCGACCAGTGAACCGGTCAGGACCGCCAGCTTGACCTGCGTGTCACGGGCCGTGCCCGGGCCGAACGCCAGCTCGCCGATGAGCAGGGACACCGTGAACCCGATGCCCGACAGGATCGCCAGCCCGCCGATGTCCACCCACGCCGGCCCCTCGTCGATGTCGGCACGGGTGAAGCGGGCGGTCAGCCAGGTGGCCGCCATGATCCCCAGCGGCTTGCCCACGACGAGCCCGACGACGACGCCCAGCGACACCGGGTCGGCGAGCAGGTTCGTCACACCGTCCAGCCCGCCGAGCGGCACACCGGCGGACAGGAACGCGAACAGCGGCACGGCCACCCCGGCCGAGATGGGGCGGAACCGGTGCTCGAAGTGCTCGGCGAGCCCCGGTCCCGCCTCCGGACCGCCCGCCTTCTCACTGCGCAGGACGGGTACGGCGAAGCCGAGCAGCACCCCGGCCACCGTGGCGTGCACACCCGAGGCGTGCACCAACCCCCAGGTCACGCCGGCCAGCGGGAGCAGCAGCCACCACGAGCGCACCCGCCGCTGCACCAGCACGGTGAAGACGCCGAGCGGCACCAGCGCCGCCAGCAGCGGCAGCACCGACAGATGCGACGTGTAGAACACCGCGATGATCACGATGGCCAGCAGGTCGTCCACGACGGCCAGGGTGAGCAGGAACGTACGCAGCGCGGCGGGCAGCCGCCGCCCCACCACGGCGAGCACCGCCAGCGCGAACGCGATGTCGGTGGCCGTCGGGGTCGCCCATCCCCGCACCGCGCCGTCCATGAGCGAGTTGACCAGCAGGTAGAGCAGAGCCGGGACGATCACCCCGCCGACCGCCGCCGCGACGGGCACGACGGCCCGGCGGGGATCACGCAGGTCGCCGGCCACGAACTCGCGCTTGAGTTCCAGGCCGGCGACGAAGAAGAAGATCGCCAGCAGCCCGTCCGAGGCCCACTTGGCGAGGCTGAGGTCCAGGTGCCACCCGGCCGGCCCCACCGTGACCGAGCGCAGCCCCGCGTACGCCTCCGACCAGGGCGAGTTGGCCCAGACGAGGGCCGCGACGGCGGCGACCAGAAGCAGCGCGCCGCCGATCGTCTCCTTGCGGAGGATGTCGGCGATGCGGCGGGTCTCGGCCCGGGAACCGGGACCGAGGAGGGACAGTCGGCGGGGAGAGGCCATGGGCGCTCCGTTTCCGGGCTCGGTTCGACGACCGCCGACCAGACTTCCCGGCACCCCGCGTCCATCCTAAGAGCACCCGCCCGGATCCTTGCCCATGGCACCTTTCGTCCCACCGATTTTCCTCGGGAGTGGCCGTTCACACGGGCCGGAGACGGTAGGTTCTCGATCCGTACCACGACCCTGTCGGCCCCCTTGCCACGGGAGCGAGATGTCAGGTCCGCGGCACACCCCCTTTCCGGTCGACCAGTTGCTGCGTGCCGTACGGCTGGAGATCGCGGCGGAGCTGCGAAGCGACGGAGACGGGGAGAAGCTCTCCTTGTCCGAGGGACGCCGGCTCGGCCGCAGCGCGGAGAAGTACGAATACCTGTTCTCCTGCAAGGCGTGGAAGGAGGCCTTCGCCGGAGAAAGGCTGCTTATCCGCCCCTCCCGATCGCGTGACGCCTGGTCGAGCGCCGAAGTACGGCGCATGCCCGACGGAAAGGTCAAAGTCCGCACACCGGCCGATCTCGGCACTGGGCCCATCCAGGCACAGGTGCGTGCGGACGAAACGGCCGGTTGGGAGGCCGTCGCCGAGCGACTGGAGTCGGCGGGCGGGGCCACGGGCTCGGTCAACCCGACCTCCGCCGGCTGGCTGATGGGCCAGGGGCGGCCCCGCGTCGAGCGTTGCGGGACGCCGGAGCGGTTCATCCGGGGATACCGTGAGCGCACACTCAACGACGGTCAGCGCCGGGCGGTCGAACAGGCGCTGGGGAGCGAGCTGACCTGTGTCTGGGGACCGCCGGGCACCGGGAAGACCGACGTCGTGGCCGCCATCGTGGAAGGCAGCTACCGGCAGGGGTTGCGCGTGCTGTTCGTCGCCCCCACCAAGGTGGCCGTGGACCAGGCGCTGGAGCGGATCTGCGATCTGCTGTCGGGCGAGGAACGCTTCGACAGGGGTTTGGTGCAACGAGCCGGGGACATCGAACTGCCTTCGCTGGCGGCCAGGTTCGGCGCGCAGCTCGACCCGGCCAGGATCGCCGAACGGCTGTCCGCCTCGCTCGTGGAGGAGATCGCCGACGTCCGCCGCCGGTTGGATGCTGCTCTGCAGGACCTTGCACTGCACGCGGATGTGGCGGCCGCGGAGGAGCGGCTGGCCGATCTGCGCACCGACCACGACGGGGCCGGTCAGCGCGTCGCCTTGCTGCAGCAGTGCGTTGAGCTGTCGCAGCGGGCGATCGGCGAGATCGACCACGAGATCCGGAGCATCGGACTGCGACCGGGCTGTTCGCCAAGAAGAAGCAGGCCAAGCTGGAGCAGCTCGCCCGGATGCGATGGCAACGCCAACAGGAACTGACCGCGGCCGGCAACGAGCTTCCCCTCGCGCATGCTGCCCGGCAGCGGTACGCGACCGAGATCGCCGAAGCGGAACGCGCGCTGTCGGTCCAGCGCAGCCGGCTTCGCGCCGTCCCGGCTCGCGGCCCGCTCCAGGAGGCCGCTGACCGGCTACGGCAGCATCTGCCGGGCTTGGAGCAGGAACTACAGAAGATCACCGAGGTGGTGCGCGCGAACTGCATGGTGCTGGGAACGACGGTCGCGAAGGCGGTGCAGTCACGCAAGCTTCTCGACTCGATCGACGTGGTCGTCATCGATGAGGCCGGCATGGTGAACACCCCCTCCGCCTGGTGCGTCGCGGGGCTCGCGGGTCGCCGCCTCGTCATCGCCGGCGACTTCCGCCAGTTGCCGGCGGTGACCAAAGCCTCCGGTGACCGAAGCAGTTCCCCGGAAGACCGGGAGCACGCCCGGCTCTGGATGGACCAGGATCCCTTCACCACGGCGGGGCTTGTCGACGCCGCCGGCAGGGCCCTCCGCGACGATCCACGGCTGGTCTGTCTGGACACGCAGTACCGGATGCGACCGGCGATCTGCGAGGTGGTCAACGTGGTCGCCTACCCGGACGCACCTCTGCGCACCGGTCGAGAAGACCGCGGCCGGCTTCCCTCATCGCCACTGCTCAGCGGGCCGCTGATTCTGATCGACACCACCTCGCGCCGCCTGCCCAACCCCACGGCCAGGTACGGCGCGCACACGACCAATGCCGTGCACGAGGCCGTCATCCACGAGCTCATCCGTGGCCTGCAGTACGACGAGGTCCTCCCCGCACGCAAGTGGACCGACCTTGCCGCCGGCGAGCGTCCCACCGACCGCATGGCCGTGATCGCCCCGTTCAAGGCGCAGGTCAAGGCGCTGCGGGACAGCCTGGCCTACCGGTTCGGCCAGGACTGCGACGGACTCGTCGACACGGTCCACCGCTTCCAGGGCAGCCAGCGTCCCCTCGTGGTCATCGACACGGTCGCCGGATCGGGAGACAAGCCCGGCTACTTCTACGAGGGCCTGGGGCTGTCCTCCTCCACGTGCCGTCTGCTCAACGTGGCCCTCAGCCGGGCGCAGGATCATCTCGTCGTCGTGGCCGACACCCAGTTCCTGCGCGCCAAGCTCAACCCGGCCGGCGAGGCCGCGCGCATGCTCGACCATCTGGAACGGCATGCGCACAGGCTCTCCGTGGACGACCTCGTCCCCTTCCGCTGCGCTGCCGACCTCGCCGGCCTGCCCGAGGAGGAACTGGCGAGACCGGCGTTCTTCCCGGCCGACGAGGTGCCAAGAGCCGTCGCCTGGGACATCGCCCGCGCCCGGCACAGCATCGAGATCTACTGCGCGTTCCTCGATCCGAATCCCGTGCGCAGGTGGCTCCGTCACCTCGCACCGCGCGTCCAGGCAGGAGTGCGGGTCACCGTTCACACGAGAGATCAAACGGAGGACGTACGCCGGAAGGCCCTCATCGACGAACTCCGGGCTGCCGGATGCCAGGTCGCGACACGCGAGCGCATGCATGAGAAGGTGCTCATCCTCGATGACACCGTGCTCTGGCACGGATCCCTCAATCTCCTGGCGAACAGCGGCCCTACCGATCTCATGATGCGGATCACCGATCCGGGGTCCTGCCGACGCGTCCGCCACATCGTCGAGCGAGCTCGCATGGAACGCCCCGCACGCCCCTGGCCGCAGCGTGGCTCCTCCGGGCCCCGGCCAGACGGCGACGGCGAGCCTCGTCCGGGCGCGGTCGTCGGCGGCCGTCTCTATCTCGACGTCCCCTTCGAGGACAAGGATGAGCTGAAGCGCGTGGCGCGGGCCGAAGGAATGCCCGCATCCTGGGACGGCAGGCGGAAGTTGTGGCACGTCGACGCCGACATCCCCCGGCATGTCGTCCGTCAATGGCTTCCGCCGTCGAGTCCCTGACGTTCACAGTGACGGTCGCCCTGCCGGTCGCACTGCCGGTCGCACTGCCGCCACACTGACCGTCACACTGCCGATCGCACTGCCGGTCGCACTGCCGCCGCCTGACCGTCACACTGCCGGTCGTACTGGACGGTGGCAGGGACGATCGCAGCGGGCCGGACACCCCGAAATCAGCCAGCCCTCTCCACTGGCTCGGGCCCTCGCTCGGCCTTGTGTCGAAGCCTGCCCAGCCGCTCCGTGTCCGACCGGTCGGCGCCAAGCCGCCCGGTGTCCGATCGGTCGGCACCGAGCCGCCCGGTGTCCGGCATCTCCTGCCGAGTGTGGCTGTGTCAGAAGGGCGGTTCGTCACGTTCGCCTCCGAGCAACGATCCGCGTGTCCCGGCGTCGCCGTCCGATTGCGGTGGCATTGCTACTCCCGTGCCCGGTTGGGAGGCCTCCTGCCGGAGTAGCGGTTCGGGGGCCGGGACCATCGTGGGAGTGTCGGGGAGATCGCCGAGGTCTTCGTAGGGCGCTGAGGTGCGGCTGCGGGGGTGGGGGTCACAGACGGAGACGATGATCTTCGGGAGAGGGCTGGGATAGCGGTGCCCCAGCGGACTGGTCCAGACGACCAGGTGAGGGCCTGCGGCGCTGACGCGCCAGCCGCCGTGGTGCCGGGCGCGGTGGTCGTGGCGGCAGGCCAGGTGCAGGTTCTCCGCCTTCGTGGGCCCCTGCTCCGCCCACGGGAGGATGTGGTCCTGGTCGGTTCGGGTGGCGGGCATGCGGCAGCCGGGCCAGGAGCAGACCCGGCCCCGAATTTGCACGTATCGTCGTAACGCCGCTCCGGCCTGACGCCGCCGCTCCGAATCCGCCTCGCCGTCCTCCCACCCCTCTGCTCGCCCATCCACCAGTCTGTCTACCGGGCCGTTTACCAGGCCGTCCGCCATGCCGTCCGCCATGCCGTCCGCCATGCCATCCTCGCGCCGGGCGCCGGTCTCATCGCGGTCCTGGACCGGGCGTCCCGGAGCGGTGCAGTCGGGTGCGATGCCATCGGACGTGGTGTCTTCAGAATCAGTGGCGCCCAGGCCAGTGGTCAGGAGGGGTGCGGCGTGGGCGGACAGGTCGGCGACGACCGGCGCCCACGCCCCGAGGGTGTCGGCGGGCTGGGCGGCCAGCACCCGCAGATGACTGAAGGTGATCTGCAGTTCGACGATGCCGCCGCGCCGCCGGGCGCGGGCGGGGCGGTTCTGGCCGGGGGTGTGGGGGCGGGCCCGGGTGAGTCCGGTCAGCGCCAGGTGGCCGTTGTCGTGGCAGATGGCGTATCGCCACTGCCCGCCGAGCATGCCTGCGACGATGCGCCGGGCCAGACAGGGGTGGATCACTCCCCAGCCGGGCAGATGGGCGGGATGCTCGTCCAAGCCGAGCAGCGTGGTCAGCTCCACCCGGATCTCCCGCACCGTCCATCCCCCGGCGCCCGCCCAGACACCGGCATCCGGCTGTGCATGAGCTTGGGCTCGGGCATGCCTCAACCCCGCCCTGTCGAGCACGGCTCCCTCGGGCACGGCTCCCTCAAGCACAGCTCTCCCAGGCACCGCCTTGTCGAGCACGGCCTTGTCGGACTCGGCCGCGCCCCTTCCGCTCTCATCAGCAGGTGCGGGCGCATCAGGCGCTATCTCCTGCGGCCCTGTCGGGTGCGAGTCCCTTACGGGTGAGCCGCTCGCGGGCGACGCTCGGCCGGACCCATATCCCGGACGGCTACACGTCCCGGCGTCACGGTCGTCTTCGGCCGCACCCCTGTCGGCGTCGGCGAAACCGCCGGTGCCATCGGCGCCGCCGCTGCCGCTGCCGCCATCTGGCTCATCGAAGTCGCTGTCTGCGTGCACGCCACCACCGCCGCCGGGGTGGTTGGGGTCGGGGGCAGGACGCACGCCGAAATCGCCCCCGGAGTCGTCCGGGTCGCGGCCACTACCGCCGGTGCCGGTGCCAGCGTCGGGGGCGTTGCCGGCATCGTCTTCCCGGGCGTCGGGGGTGTCGTGAAAGGGGTGACAGAGGACGTGGGTCGTGATCTCCTCATCCGACATGCCCTCGAACGTGCCGTCCAGACTGCCGAGAAAGAGGTCCACCCGTATGTGGTCGATGGGACGGCGGTCCCCGGCCCGCTTGCACGCCCGGGCCAGTTCGTCGATCCGGTCGCACCCGGCCGCCGCCCGATCCAGGGGAAGGTCCAGCCCGGACACCGTCGCGGTGCCGTCCTCGTTGCGGGTCCCCACTACCCGGCGGCGGCGTACCGCCTCCGCGTACCGGCGCTCGGCCCAGGCGGGGTCGAGCGCCAACGCCAGGCGCTGGATCCGCTCGATCAACTCCCCCACGGTCCAGGACGACGCCTGTGGCACCAACTGGTCGCACACCAGGGCGGCTTGCTCGTCCGTCAACCCCAGGGTCCAGCGGACGAACGCCACCGCCCGGGGTTCGTCCAGGGTCCCGGCCAGCATCGCCTCTCCCAGGATCGGCAACCGGCGGTGGACATTCCAGGCCAGCTCGAACGTCGAATCGGCGCGGTGGCGTGACCACACCAGTGCCGCCCGCGCCTCATCCGGGCCGAACTCATCCGGCACCTCCAACCGCGCCACCTCGTCACCCGAGAACGAGTCCCGCAGCCCCACCTCCAGCAAGACCCGCAAGAACCACGCCCGGTCATGACAGACCTGCCGGTAGGCCGCTTTGAGCACCTCCACCGTGTCGAACCCCGACACGCGCTCCACATTCACCTCGGCCAGCAGTGCGGCCAACTCCGCACCCGGCGGTATCACCGTGAGCCCGTCCGGAATCGGAACCGCGGTTCGCGGCGGCGAAAACACGCCGGCCCCGGCCACGCCGGACGAAGAGGAGGAGGCGTGATCAGAAGCAGACCGCATGGGCGGAACGGGCGATGAAGACGACGCGCCAGACACGGGAGGCGCCAGCACCACGGGCTGCCTCGGTGATTCCTGAGGCGAGGGCTGCCCGGAGGGCACCTCAAGCAAGTCAAGTGCGGAAGAGGTGGACGAGCCTGGCATTGGCGGGCACCCCCTTCAGAGCCGGAGACGAAAGCACCATTGGTTTCCCGGCCGCCCGGACCAGGACTTACTCAACAGACTCGGCTACTTCATCACTCGGCACCTGGGCCACAGACCAAGCTCACCCCGCAACCACTACCTCAAGAATAACCGAACACACACTCGAAAACGAGCTCGACCAGCACAAACATGGGATCACAACCCAGAAGATCAGCCGCGGCGAAAGCGTGATCTTCGTTCAGCGACCCCGCGCACGTCTACGTCGACGGCGTACGCGTCGCCGCGCTCGGCCCCTTCAGGACCGGCGGGCCCGGACGCCACCAGCGAAAGGGACGAGACGGAGCGCCGGGAGGTGGAGGTGTGCGACCCGGCCACGATGAAGCTGCTGGTCGAGCCACTCGGCCAGGTGAACTACGGCCACGCGTCAGGTCCGTGACGTGAACCGGGAGGCGAGCCGTGGTGTGCCGCAGAGACGAGCGGCTCATAGAGAAAGCCCAGGTCGGCTGTGCCGACCTGGGCTTTCCTTTGGTGCGCCGCCAGGGACTCGAACCCCGGACCCGCTGATTAAGAGTCAGCTGCTCTAACCAACTGAGCTAGCGGCGCCCGCGATGTCCGTAACCTTAGCAGTCCCGCGAAGGTCACGCACATCGCTCGTTGATCGCAATCGCGTGGCTCAGCTCCGCCAGGCGCCACTGGAGAAGGGCACCGGCTCGCCGCGCAGGCCTGGCCCGTCGCCCCACTTCGTGACGACGTACTGGATCGGGATGTGGCCGAGGTCGCCGGCGACGGTCAGCGTGTCCTCGTTCCAGGTGGTGCCGGTGAGCTCGGCGAAGGTCTGGCCGTCGATGTCCAGCATCACGCCGCTGTCCGACGGGACGCCCGGGCCGCGGTCGCCGATGAAGAACTTGGCCTTCTTGCCCTTGTAGAAGATGTAGCCCTCGGTGCCGAGCGGCCAGCTCGGGCTGGCGAACAGCCCCTTCTGCATGGGCTTGCCGATGGCCGGCAGGCCTGTGTCGCCCTGACGGCCAGAGGCGTCGTCCCAGAAGTACGAGCCGGTGGTGCTGCCCTGCAGCAGGACCTCCTCGTGCGCCGGGATGGCGAGGGAGGGCTGGCGCGCCGGGATGGCGGCGGAAACGTTTGCGGCCTCGTTGACCGACTGCTCGACGGGCGCGGGCACGGCGGCCACGAGGGACGCGGTGACGGCCGCCGCGCCGACGAGAGTGGCCGCGGCGGTGAGGCGTCGGTTGCCACGCAGGTCAAACAGAGTCTTCATCAGGGCTGGGGATCTTTCGTGAGACGACAGAGAATGGCCATGCGTCATCAGAGGGCCTGCGCGTACGGCAGGCCGCAGAGACGGGCCACGTGTCCGGGTGAAAAGGAGAAGTCGGTCACCCGGAGGCGTGTGCGCTGAAGCTATGGCGATCGGCCGGAAGGCCGTCGTGAGTCAGACGTGTGATCCGAGATGCCTTGGCTCAGAGGTCGATGTGGGGTCACCCACGGTGATCTCCTCTCCAAGTCCAATCCAGCCACCGGTCGGCGGCAAACTGGACACTACAGGACGAGTCAGGATGGAGCAAAGTAAAAGCGGCATAGCGCCTAGAAGATCTACCTCTGGTCCTGTTTACCCCAAGTCGCACCACGCTCCGCCGCACCGGCTTCGTGATGTTGACGGTGCGTGACGGAGGTCCGTTCGATGAACGGCAAAGCCCGGAGGGCCGTACGGCAAGAGACCACAAAGGAAATCGCCAGGGACGGCGCGATAAAGCAACTGGCCGCAAAAGCGGAGCCGCACAGCGAGAGGAAGACCGCGGTTTACGAAGGCAAAGGGTCCTTTCCCGCGCCGGAGACCGCGGCTCGCCCATGGTCACAGCGCGAGCGTGGGGACCGATGGCGCGGCTCGCCCATGGTCATAGCGCGAGCGTGGGACCGATGGCGGGGCTCTGCCATGGTCATGACGCGGGCGGAGAGGCCGAGGGCAGGCGGGAAGCGCGCGGACGGGCGAACGGGCGGACGGGCGGACGGGCGGACGGGCGGACGGCCAGGTCAAAGCACGGCCCCCCCTGTGCCCGGCCCATCAGCGCGCCCCGTTCGGCCCGTCAGAGCCCCCTGTGTAGGCAATCAGCGCCCGCTGTGCGGCCCGTCAGCGGCCTGTGCACGGCGCCTGGACGGAGTTGAGCCCCTGCTGCCGACGCCGGGACGAGCCTCCGCGCGCCACACGGACGGCCCCAGGAGCTTCCCGGACGCGGAGAGAGTCTTCGGGCCGGGGCAAAGCGGACCCCGGCGGCCCGGACGGCGAGGGGAGGGGACGGACGGGAGGAGAACGGGTACAGGACCCTGAAAATGCCGGAGCCGGGCAGTCCCCCAACTGCCCGGCTCCGGATCAAAGCGGTTCCGCCAGGAATGCCCTCCCCAAAGGCACCGGCGGGTCCCCCGCTTTCCGGACGCGGTTCCCCCATCCGCGTCCTTTATCAAGAAAGTCTGTCGCCCTCTCCCGAGGACCTGCTTCAACACTACAAGGGGCCCTGTCATGAAGTCGTCATAGGCAGGTTGATTTCCGGCCTACATCCGAACGGGCCCCGCCCGCCCGTGCTACCGCCCGAGGTCCAGCCTGACCTCGGTGCCCTTCTGGAGCGACCGGCTCACCGTGCAGTGGCGCTCGTGGACCCGCTCGGCGACGCCTCGAAGACCTCGCCGGAGTCCTCCGGGGCCAACTCCACGTCATAGGTCACGGTGACCGAGCGCAGCAGAGTCGGACTCTCCTTCTCGGCGGAGACCTCGACGGCCAGCCGTACGAGCCGGTGGCCGCGCTTGGCGGTGAGCGGCTCGACCGTCATGACGTTGCATCCGCCGACGGCGGCCAGCAGCAGCTCCACCGGGCTGAACAGGCCGTCACCGGAGCCCATCTCGATCTCGGCGCCGCGCTCGTTGCGGGCGACGAACCCGTCCTCGGTCCGCTCGACGCGTACAGAGCCCATGACCTCACCCTACTGGCAGCGCCAGCCGGACGAGCGTGCCTCCGCCGGGGGCGGGACTGGCCGACACGCTGCCGCCGTGGCTGTCCACGACCTGGCCCACGATCGCCAGGCCCAGCCCCGAGCCGGGCAGCTTCCGGGCCGAGGGCGCGCGATAGAAGCGGTCGAAGACGTGCGGCAGGTCGTCCGCGGAGATGCCGGGGCCGTGGTCGCGCACCGTCAGCACGCCGCCCCGCAGCGACACCTCGACCAGGCCGCCGGCCGGGCTGTACTTGGCCGCGTTGTCGAGCAGGTTGGCGACGGCCCGGGCGAGCCGGTCGGGCACGCCCCGCACCACCGTCGGCTCGGCCGACACGGAGTAGGCCGTCGACGGCCAGTGCCTGGCCGCCCTGGCGACCTCCCGCTCCACGAGCTCGTCGAGGCGCACGCTCTCCACGAGCACGGCGGGCTCCTCGTCGCGGGCCAGCTCGACCACGTCGGAGACGAGGGCCGTGAGCTCCTCCAGGCCGCTCATCACGGCGCGGCTCACCTCCTCGTGGACCTCCTGCGGCAGGTCGCCCCTCATCAGCAGCTCGACGTTGGTCCGCAGGGCGGTGAGCGGCGTACGCAGCTCGTGGGAGGCGTCGGCGACGAGGCGCTTCTGCGACTTGGCGGAGCGTTCCAGCGCGTCGAGCATCGCGTTGAAGCTGCGGGCCAGGCTGCTCAGCTCGTCGTCCCCCGCCACGTCGATCCGGGTGGTCAGGTCGCGGGTGGTGGCCACCCGTCCTGCGGCGTCCTTGAGCGCGTTGACCGGCCGCAGCGCCGCGCGGGCGGCCAGCCACCCGAGCGCCCCCGACAGCACCAGGCCGCCGAACGCCACGGCGACGAAGGGCCAGCCCAGGTCGTCCACGTCGGCGAGGGCGGCCAGCACGCCGTTGGGGGGCCGGTCGCCGTAGCCGCCGTAGCTCTCGTACGCTCCCCCGTAGTGGTCCATCGCCCACTCGACGCGGCGGCAGGTGATGACGTAGGCGGCCACGATCACGACGATCACGCTCACCGCGGCGGCCAGCGCCGAGGCCATCGCGAGCCGCCAGCGGAGCTTCACCGCTCCTCCCCGGTGGCGGGAGCAGCGGTGGGCTCCCTCAGCGCGTACCCGAGGCCGTGAACGGTGTGGATCAGCCGCGGCTCGCCCCCCGCCTCGGTCTTCTTGCGCAGGTAACCGATGTAGACCTCCAGCGGGTTGGACCCGGGCCGGAAGCCGTAGCCCCAGATGCGTTCGAGGATGAGCTGCCGGGTCAGCACCTGGCCGCCGTTGCGGATCAGCAGGTCCAGCAGGGCGTACTCGGTGCGGGTCAGGTCGATGAGCCGCCGGCCGCGCCGGGCCTGCCTGCTGTCGGGGAGCAGGACCAGGTCGGCGAAGCCGGCCTCCGGGGGCGGCGCGGCGCGGCGCAGCAGGGCGCGCACCCGCGCGAACAGCTCCTCCAGCGCGAACGGCTTCACCAGGTAGTCGTCGGCGCCCGCGTCGAGGCCGGCCACCTTGTCGCCGATGCCGTCCAGGGCCGTCAGCATGAGCACCGGCAGCCGGTTGCCGTCGCCGCGCAGCGTACGGCAGACCTCGATGCCGTCCATGCCCGGCATGAGCACGTCGAGCACCACGAGGTCGGGCGCCACTCCGTCGATGGCGTCGAGGGCGTCCACGCCGTCCCCGGCGGTCGCAACGCCGTACCCCTCCACGCGCAGCGCCCGCGCGATCGCGTCGCGGACCTCGGGTTCGTCGTCGACGACGAGCACCTGTGTCTTGACCACGCCGCCATTGTGACGTGCGGAGATGAGAGGTTGCTGAGCGCAGGCCCCCGCGCTCAGGCGTCGGGGTGTTTGGACAGGTAGTCGACGTAGACCGGCCGGAGCGCGTCGCCGAGCTCACCCTCGCCCGCGCCGATCGCGTCGCTGAGCAGCGCCGAGACCCTGCTGAGGTCGTTCGCGGTCTCGTCGCTGTTGCCGCTGGCGGCCTCGGCCGCCGGGATGACCTTCAGCAGATCCCACAGGAATCCCAGGTCGCCGTGCCGTACGGCGTAGCGCACGGCGCGATCGTGCAGCTCCTTCGCGGGGAGCGACTCGAGCTCTTCCACGTCCATTCGATCTCACCCCCAACTGGTCGGTTTCCCCCAGGTTTGCCCCTTATACCCCCGAGACGAGAGAAAGACCGCCGGAAACGGGCGAGCTTTTTGCCGCCCTCCCCGCCCCCGGCGCGGACCGCCTATTCCGGCCACACGCGATCCGCGCACTCTTTGCCGTGCCATGGAAGGATTCTTGAGGTGAAGGTCATACTCAAGATCATCGTGGTGGCCGCGGCCCTGTGGGCGTCCACCAAGCTGGTGGACGGCATCACCGTCAGCGCCGGCTCCACCGCCAAGCAGATCGGCACCCTCCTCGCGGTCGCGCTGATCTTCGGCCTCGTGAACGCCGTCATCAAGCCGATCATCAAGACGATCGGCTGCGCGTTCTACGTGCTCACGCTGGGGCTGTTCGCCCTGGTGGTGAACGCCGCCCTGCTGCTGCTCACGAGCTGGCTCGCCGAGCAGCTCGACCTCCCCTTCCACGTCGACGGGTTCGTGGCCGCCTTCTGGGGCGCCATCGTCGTCGGCGTGATCAGCTGGATCCTCAACATGATCCTCGGCGACGACTGACCGGCCCGGGGCGGGTGCCATCCGCCCCGGGGGTCACACCCGCCCGAAAAGCATGTATTCTCAGTAGGGAATTAGGGAGACTTCTCGGAGGGGTCGGCCGATGAGCGTGGACGTGCACCAGCACCTGTGGACGCCGTCCCTCGTCGACGCGCTTCGCCGCCGCACCCGCCCGCCCTACCTGGACGGTTGGACGCTCGTCCTCGACGGCGAGCCGCCGTACGAGGCGGATCCGGCCGACCACGACGTGGAGATCCGGCGCAAGCGCAACGCCCACCTCGGCCTCGCCCTCGTCTCCCTGTCGAGCCCGCTCGGGATCGAGCACCTGCCGCCGGAGGAGGCGTGGCCGCTCATCGACGCCTACCACGCCGACGCCCGCGCGCTGCCCGCGCCGTTCGGCGCCTGGGCCGCCGCCCCGGTGACCGACCCCGATCCCGTACGGCTCGCCCGTGCCCTCGACCAGGGCCTGGCCGGGCTGCAGCTTCCGGCGACCGCGCTCGGGGACGCCCGGGGGCTGGCCCTGGCCGCCCCGCTGCTCGACGTGCTGGAGGACCGCGGCCTGCCGCTGTTCGTCCATCCGGGCCCCGCTGCGGCTGCGGGCCCCGCCTGGTGGGCCGCCGTCGTGCCGTACGTGCAGCAGATGCACGCCGCCTGGTACGCGTTCGAGGCCTTCGGCCGGCCCCGGCACCCCCGGTTGAAGGTGTGCTTCGCGCTGCTGGCCGGGCTGGCCCCGCTGCACCGGGAGCGCCAGCTGAGCCGGGGCGCGACCGGGCGCGGCCTGGTGGACCCCGATCTGTTCCTGGAGACGTCGTCCTACGGCCCCCGGGCCGCCGACGCGGTGATCCGCGAACTCGGGATCGACGTCCTCGTCGCCGGAAGCGACCAGCCGTACGCCGAGTCGGCGTGGCCGGACCCCGGCGACCCCGCACAACGAGCCATCGATCATGCCGTCCGCGTGGCCAATCCCGGCCGTCTGCTGTCCCGGAAGGAGTCGCACCCATGAGCACGCCCACGATCCAGGAAGGCGCGCTCTGTGCCTCCTTGGCCGACCTGCCCGCCCGCGCGCTCGACCGCCGCGAGCTGCTCGCCCTGGTCGAGGACCTGGCCGAGCGGCCCGAGCTGTGGCGTCACCACCTCAACTTCGATGGCGCGGAGGACGGGGGACGTCACTACGTCTCGCTGCACCGCGACTCGTACGTGGACGTGTGGCTGCTGTGCTGGCGGCCCGGGGACGACACCGGCTGGCACGACCACGACGTCTCCTCCGGCGCGGTCCGCGTGGTGGCCGGCGAGCTGAAGGAGTGCAACCCGCGCATCGGCGGCGTTCACCTGGAGACGCCGGTCACGGAGGGCGAGGCCTTCTCGTTCGGGCCCGACCACATCCACCGGCTGACCGGCGAGGCGCCCGGCTCGGTTTCGATCCACGCGTACTCGCCGCCTCTGTGGCGCATGGGGCAGTACTCCATCACCGACGACGGGACCATGCGCCGTCTTTCGGTCGGGTACGCCGACGAATTGCGCCCGCTCGACCCGGCTTAGGGCGGCTCGCGTAGTTCGTTCATCACAGAGGGTGACGCTAGGCTTCTGCCATGACCAGCGTGCTCGATGACTGGCTCCAGCCCCGTCCGGGAGGCGGGGCCGGGGGCGTCTCCGATCGGTTCTCCCGGCTCCGTCCCCCCACCGACGAGCGGCGGGACGGCGAGGACGATCACCCCGACGCCGGCCTCGTCCCCACGGGCCCCCAGACCCGATTCCGTGAGCGCATGGCCTACGGCCTGCGCACGGCCCTGAACGCGCAGGTGCCGGGCGACCTGGTGGCGGTCAGCCGCATGGACGTGTTACTGGGACCGGATCGGCGCGCCCGCCCCGACGTGTCCCTGGTGGACGACCTCGCCGCCTCCGACGACCGGAGGACCTGCTACCTCGCCGAGGAGGTGCGCCTGGTCATCGAGGTCGTCGGCCCCGACTCGCCCGCCCCGGACCGCGACGTGCGGCCACGGCACTACGCGGCGGCCGGCATCCCCCACTTCTGGCGGGTCGAGAGCACCGACTGCCGCCCCTTCGTCTACTCCTTCGCACTCGACGCCGACGGCGCCGGATATCAGGTGACCGGCGTCCACCACACCCGCCTCGCGGTGGACGCCCCCTTCCCCATCGCCATCGATCTCGAACGGCTGCCGCGCTGACCAGCTGTTCCAGATCCGGCACACACTGGGCGGGATCCAGCGGGACCCCCGGGTCCGCCTGGACGGGCCGGTTCGCCGAACTGCCGTACGGGGAGGTCGTGCGGAGCCGTCGCGTCAACGAGCTCTACACATCCATGGGCGTGGCCTTCGACCTCCGTGCGTCCTTCGTCAGCGGCGGCGCCTGCTGGGGAGTCGCGGGCCTGATGCGCGGATCCGGCGGTTCCGGCGGCGATTTCACCGGCGTCACGCCGGCCGCGCGGGACTGGCTGGAGGCCTGGCAGGCCCGTCCCGGACGAGGTGATCGGGATCATGATGAGTTCCTACGCCCTGACCCCCCGAGAGCGGCAGGTCTGTGCGGAGGTGCTCACCGGCCGGTCCACCTCCGAGATCGCTGACGTGCTGCATCTGTCGGCCTACACCGTCCAGGACTACCTGAAGTCGATCTTCGCGAAGGTCGGCGTGCGCAGCCGCAACGAGCTCGCCAGCCGCCTCCGCGGTCTCTGATCGGGGGACACGACCTCGCGATCCGACCGCTCATCCGATCGTCTCTGACTACCCCGTCGCGGGGCGGGCGGCGAGCACACCCGACACCAGTTGGAGGGCGCACGCCCCCAGCCCGGCGAGCAGGGGCACGGACCAGCCGCCGGACAGCTCGTGGAGCAGGCCGAACGCGAGCGGCCCGATCGCGGCCAGCACATAGCCGCTCGACTGGGCGACCGCCGACAGCGCGGTCACCGAGGCCGGATCGGGCGCCCGCAGCGTGATGATCAGCAGGGCGAGCGCGATCGAGGCCCCCTGGCCGAGCCCGAGGGCGATCATCCACAGCCACGGCGTGGTGGTGGGCGCGAGCAGCACGCCCAGATATCCGCCGACGGTCAGCAGCGCGGCCACGACCACGTGCGGCTTCTGGGATCGGGCCCGGCCCGCGTGCAGGGGGACGGCCAGCGCGGCGACGATCTGCACGAGGTTCGTCAGGCCCAGCAGATATCCCGCCTCGTCGGCGGGGAGGCCGGCGGCCTGGAACACGGTGGGCAGCCAGGCCAGCAGGACGTAGAAGGTCAGCGACTGCAGACCCATGAAGGCCATGACCGGCCACGTCGCGGGCGCGCGGAGCAGGGCCGCGTACGGCCGCTGGCCGGGATCACGGGACCGCGAACGGCCGTCCCGCCCTCCGGCCCGTGCCGCCGGGTCCTGCGCGTCCGGCCTCGTGAACACGGCCGGGGACGGCGACGCGACGGCCCGGCCCTGCCTCGTGAGCGCCACCCACCACAGGCCGCCGCCAGCAGCGCGAGCAGGGTCGCCGACCCCGCCGCCGCCCGCCAGCCGACCTGCCCGGCCAGCGGGACCATCGCCGCCGAGGCCATGGCGGCCCCGCTCACCATGACCGAGACGTACAGACCGGTGAAGAGCCCGATCCTGCCGGGGAAGTGCTGCTTGACGAGGCCCGGCATGACGACGTTCATGACGGCGATGGCCGTGCCGGCCAGGGCGGCGCCGCAGTACAACGCGGGCACGCCGTCCGCGCTGCGCAGGGCGACACCGGCGGCCAGGACGAGCAGGCCGGCCAGCAGCGTGCGGTCGAGCCCGATCCGGGTGGCCAGCGCGGGCGCGGCCGGGGCGAGCAGGCCGAGGCACGCCACCATCACCGTGGTGATGGCGCCACCCCCGGCGGGGCTGAGGCCGAGGTCCCGCATGATGGCCGGGAGGAGCGGTGACACGCCCGCGAGAGCGGGCCTCAGGTTGAGCGCCGCCAGGACGAAACCGCACACCAGCAGCAGGTTTCCCCGATAGGTCGCAATCCCCCTCATCACCCGGAGAACCCTACCGGCCTGTGTCGCGCGTCCCGCCCGTCCCCCGCCCGTTCACCGGCCGTCACCGGCCGGCGCTGGTGCCGTGACCGACAAGGTTTGCCCGGAAGGAGCGGTGTCCAGAGTGGTGCATCGCAAAGCGGAGGAGGAGGCCGTAGCGGAGCCTACGGCCGATCTTCCCGGGCCCCCGCGGAAATCCCGAGCCTGCGAGGGATTTTCGTGGGTGGGGCGACAACGCCGCGAGGTGCCGCTCTGGGCGACGCGACGGGGCAAAGATTGGCGGGAGGGGCGCTAGGGTTCCGGTCGGGAGGTGGGCGGTCATGGCGGAGGAGCACGTCCAGTCGCTGGCCCGGGGTCTGGCCGTGATCCGGGCGTTCGACGCGGCGAGCCCGGAGCTGACGCTCAGCGAGGTCGCCCGCAAGACCGGCCTCACCCGCGCCGCGGCGCGCAGGTTCCTGCTGACGCTCGCCGGCCTGGGCTACGTGCGGACCGACGGGCGCCTGTTCTCCCTGTCGCCCCGGGTGCTCGAACTGGGCTACGCCTACCTGTCGAGCCTCTCCCTGCCCGAGGTCGCGCTGCCGCACCTGGAGCGGCTCGTCTCCGAGGTGCACGAGTCGGCGTCGGTCTCCGTGCTGGACGACACCGACATCGTCTACGTGGCCCGGGTGCCGACGGCCCGGATCATGCGCGTGACGATCGCTATCGGCACCCGCTTTCCGGCGTACTGCACCTCCATGGGCCGGGTGCTGCTCGCGGGGCTCCCTCCGGAGGAGCTCGACGCCTACCTCGCCCGCGCCGACCTGGAGCGGCTGACCCCGCACACCACCACCTCGCCGGTCGCCCTGCGCGCCGCGCTCGACCGCGTACGGACCCAGGGCTGGGCCATGGTGGACCAGGAACTGGAGGAGGGGCTGCGCTCGATCGCCGCGCCGATCAGGGACCGCGGCGGCCGGGTGGTCGCGGCGGTCAACATCTCCTCGCACGCCAGCCGCACCACCCTGGAGTCGGCCCGCCGCGACCTGCTCCCCCCGCTGCTCGCCACCGCCGCCAGGATCGAGGCCGACCTGCGGGCCACCGGAGGCGCGAGCCGCGCGGAGCCCGGCAGTCCGTGATCCGGCACACCCCCCACGTCCCCACAAAAGCGACCATCTCTCACCATGGAACTGACAACGTTGTCTAGGGCCGTGAAATGGGAGATGATCCCTGCGTGGGAGAGACGAGACGCGGCCGTCCGACCATGAACGACGTGGCCGCCGCGGCCGGTGTGGCGCTCAAGACCGTCTCCCGCGTCGTCAACAACGAGCCCGGCGTCAACGCCGCGACCGCCGGACGCGTGCAGGAGGCCATCGAGCGGCTCGGCTACCGCCGCAACGACAGCGCGCGCATCCTGCGGCGGGGCCGTACGGCGAGCATCGGCCTGGTCATCGAGGACGTCGCCGACGCCTTCTACTCCAGCCTCAGCCGCGCCGTGGAGGACGCCGCGCTGCACCACGGCTACCTGCTGTTCACCGGGTCATCCCGGGAGGACGCGGCCCGCGAGCGCGATCTCGTGCTCGCCTTCTGCGCCCGCCGCGTGGACGGGCTGATCATCGTGCCTGCGGGGAGCGACCACGATTACCTCGCGCCCGAGTTCGAGGCCGGGATCAAGGCGGTCTTCGCCGACCGGCCGCCGGGCGCGGGATTCGAGGCGGACACCGTCCTGTGCGACAACGCGGGCGGTGCACGGGCGGGCACGGCCCACCTGATCGCGCACGGCCACCGCCGCATCGCCTTCCTCGGCGACTCCCCCGGGATCTTCACCGCCGCCGAACGGCTGCGCGGTTACCGGCAGGCACTGGCCGCCGCCGGCCTGCCGTACGACGAGGGGCTGGTGGTCATGGGGCCGCCGGACCCGGCGCGGATGCGGGCCGACCTGACCCGGCTGCTCACGGCGTCCGACCCCCCGACCGCGTTGCTGACCGGCAACGGCCGCACCACCGTGGAGACCCTGCGGACGCTGGCCTCGCTCACGGACGCCGCCGACGCGGGCGCCGCGGGCGGTCTCGCCCTGGTCGGGTTCGACGACTTCGAACTGGCCGACCTGCTCGGCATCACCGTGGTGGCGCAGGATCCCGCCCGGCTCGGCCGTACGGCCGCCGACCTGCTGTTCATGCGCCTGTCCGGGGACGAGGGGCCGACCAGCAGGATCGAAATCGCTACGCGGCTGGTTCCGCGGGGCTCGGGCGAGCGCCCTCCCCTGCCCCGCCGGGACCGTACGGCGGGCTGACCCGCCTCGGCCGGTCGCCGCGCAGATCACCTCGCAGCGCGAGCACGACGGCGATCACGCCGCAGCCCGACAGCGCGATGGCGAGATGGGCGGGCACGAGTTCGGCGAGGGCGCCCGCGGCGGCCGCGCCCAGCGCCTGGGCCGTCATCAGCCCGGACGTCTGCAGGCCGAACGCCTGCCCGCGCGCGGCCTCGGGAACCGCGTCGAGGAACCGCCGCTGGAGCCCCAGGTTGTAGGCGAGCCCCGCCGCGGCCAGGGCGGCCAGCGCCGCCGCGACGGCCACCCCCCGGGCGGACGGCGAACCCGAGCAGCGGCACGCCCAGCAGGAGCGCCAGCGCGAAGGGCAGCCGTTCGCGCACGGCGGGCGGGGCGAACCTGCCGACGGCGAACTCCCCCGCGCCCATGCCCGCCGCCGCCGCGGCCAGCACGACCCCCGCGCCCCACGCCGATCCCTCACCCGTGAGGTACGGCACGTAGACGGCCTCCGCGCCGACCGAGAGCATCGGCGGCAGCCACCCGGCCAGCAGCAGTCCCCGGACGGCGCGGTCTGCCAGCAGCGCCCGGTTGACCCGCAGCGTCGTCCGTACGGCCCCGGCCCGGCGCGAGGCACGCGCCGGGCGGTCACGCAGCCCGAACCGGGTCAGCGCCGCGCTGCCCAGCGAGAGCGCGGCGGTGATCAGCAGCGCCCTGTGCGGGCCCGTCACGGCGAGCAGACCCCCGCCGACGGCCAGTCCGGCGACCTGCGCGCCCGCCGAGGTCGTGGTGAACACGGCGCGGCCGAGCACGTACGCGTCCCCCCGCCAGCACGTCGGGCAGCACGGCGCTGCGCGCGGCCGAGAACAGGGGTGTGGGCACGCCCGCCGCGAACACCAGCGCCAGCATGACCCCGATCGGCAGGTCGCCGAGACCCAGAACGAGACACGTGGCCACGCGCAGGAGGTCGCCCGCGACCATGAGGGTCCGCGGCCGCCACCGGTCGGCGAGCGACAGCAGGAGCATCCCGCCCGCCACCTGCGGCAGGAACCCGATCATGTACGCCAGCGCGGCCAGCCCGGGCGACCCCGTCCGCGCGAAGACGAGCACGGAGAACGCGAGCATCTTCACCGTGTCGCCCAGGACCAGCAGAAGCTGGCTCCCGAACAGCACACGGAACTCCGCGACGGCGAAGCACGCCCGGAACGTCGATCTCTCCTGGTTCGCGGCCACGGTCACGGCCCACCTCCCGGCGCCCATGCTCGGCGTGCCGCCTCCGGCCGCGCTAACGTTTCGGAAATGGCCGAAGGGTGAGCACGCGTGTATCGGATCGAGGTGAGCCCGCAGGACGTCGCCGCCAGCCGTTTCGCGATCTCCCCGCTCAACGAGACCATGCACGCGATGTGGGTGCTGTCGGGGCGGATGCAGGCGGGCGCGCACGCGTCCTGGGCGCAGACGGCGCGCCCCCGGTTCGCCCGGCTGCTTTCCGGCAGCCCGGGAGCGCGGGCGCTGGTCGCGCTGTTCCGGCAGGGTGCCTACAACGCCGACTTCATCGCGCCGCCGCCCCCCGGGGTCAACGTCGCCTTCGCCGAGGAGATCGCGGCGATGCGGGCGACGCCCCTGGAGCGGGCCCGGGCCGAGATCGCGATGTCGCTGGACGGCCGTCCGCCTCCGCCCGCGGAGATCAGGCAGGTCCTGGAGGACGACGACGTGGTCGCGCTCCTGGCCGACGGGCTCGAGCGCACCTGGACCGAGCTGGTCGCGCCGCAGTGGCCCCGCTTCCACGCGATCCTGGAGCGCGACGTGATCCAGCGGGCCGGGCGGCTGGCGACGTACGGCTGGGCGGCGGCGCTCGGCGACCTCGGCCCGCGGGTGCGCTGGCGACCCGAAGCGGCCCGCATCGAGGTGGCGGCCTCAGGCGACCGGGACGAACGGCACCGGCTGGGCGGCCGGGGCCTGCTGTTCCTGCCCAGCCTCTTCGTCCGCAAGGTGATCGCCTACCTCGACGAGGCGTGGCCGTACGCGCTGGTGTATCCGGCGCGCGGGGTGGCGGCGGCGCAGCCGCGGGCGGGCGGCGCGAGGGCGCTCGCCGGACTGGTCGGCAGGTCCCGGGCCCGGATCCTGGCCGAGCTGGAGACCCCGGCGACCACCACGCAGCTCGCGCCCGCCTCGGCTGGCGCTCGGGACGGCCGGCGGCCACCTGACCGCGCTGGCGCGCGGCCGGGTGGTCGCCGCGCCCGGGTCGGGCGGCAGGTCCTCTATCGGCGCACCCCTCTCGGGGACGCGCTGGTGGCCGGCCGCCTCGACCCCTGAGAGTCAGCCCTTGAGCGCGCCCGCCATGAGACCGCGCATGAAGAACCTGCCGAGCAGCACATAGATGATCATCGTGGGGATGGACGCCAGGATCGCCGCGGCCATCTGCTGGCTGTACGGCGTCGTCACGGCGCCCGCGATGTTGTTGAGCATGACCGTGGTCGGCCAGGAGCTCGGCCCGGTGAGGAAGACCGCGAACAGGAAGTCGTTCCACATCGAGGTGAACTGCCAGATGATCACCACGGCGAACGCCGGGCCGGAGACCGGCAGCACGATCGACCAGAGCGTACGCAGCATCCCCGCGCCGTCGACGCGGGACGCCTCGATGAGCTCGTCGGGAATCGTGACGTAGTAGTTGCGGAAGATCAGCGTGCAGATCGGGATGCCGTACACCACGTGGGCGAGTACCAGGCCCGGGATGCCGCCGTACAACTGCACGCCGAGCGCGTCGCCCACGTTCACCATGAGCTGCACCAGCGGGATCATCACGCCCTGGTACGGGATGAACATGCCGAACAGGAACAGCGTGAACAGCACGTCGGCGCCGGGGAAGCGCCACTTGGACAGCACGTACCCGTTCAGCGACCCGAGGGCGGCGGAGATCAGCGATCCGGGGATCGCGAGCAGGAAGCTGTTGACGATGCCGGGTTCGAGCTTCTCCCACGCGACGCTCCACGCCTCGGTCGTCCACACCTTGGGGAGGTTCCACGCCTGTGTGGGATCGGCCTCGGTGAGCGGCTTGAAGCTCGTGACCAGGAGCACGTAGACCGGGATCAGGAAGACCAGGACGAACAGCAGCAGCAGGACGAGCCGCACCCACGTGCCGGCCCGGCCCTTCTCGCGGACCGGGGCGGCGGGCGCAGTGCGCGGGGCCTTCTCGGCGACGTGCGCGGTCATCAACGCTTCCCCTTACGGGCGTCCCAGATCAGGTAGGGCACGACGAAGACGGCGACGGACAGCACGATGTAGGACGCGATCGTCGCGCCCTTCGCCGGGTCGTGGGAGTCGTAGACCGCCGTCCACATGAACGTCGCGGGCACGTCGGTGATGATCTGCTTGCCCGACACCGCGACGACGAGGTCGAAGACCTTCAGCGAGATGTGGCCGAGGATGATCAGCGCGGACAGCGTCACCGGGCGCAGCATCGGCAGCACCACGTGCCGGTAGACCCCCCACTCGCTGCAGCCGTCCACCCGGGCGGCCTCCCGCAGTTCCTCGGGCACGCCCCGGAACCCGGCGAGGAACAAGGCCATGATGTATCCGGACATCTGCCAGATCGCCGGGATCGCCATGGCGGCCATGCCCCAGTCGGGGTCGCGGAACCACTGCCACTGCAGGAAGTCGAGCCCCACGTAGTGGAAGAGCCGGTTGAGCCCGACCGCCTGCTCACCCGTCGCGCTGTTCATCAGCCACCGCCAGACCACGCCGGTGGCGATGAAGGAGACGGCCATCGGGAACAGGTAGACGGCGCGGAAGCCGCTCTCCGCCCGGATGCCCTTCTCCATCAGGAAGGCGAGGAGCCAGCCGAGGACGAGCGCGCCGCCGACGAAGACCACGGTGAAGACGATCGCGTGCCGGACCGACAGGCCCCAGCGCTCCTCGCTCCAGATGCCGGTGAAGTTCTCCAGCCCGACGAAGTTGCCGGGGATCTCCGCGATCTCGTCGTGCTTGTCGGTCATGGCGAGCTTGAAGTTCCAGCCCAGCAGGCCGTACACGAAGACCGCGATGAGGATGATCGACGGCGACACCAGGAGTAGCCCGGGCAGCCATCTGCGCACCCGCGTCACTTGTACCTCTCAGAAGTCAAGTACGGCCCACGCCGTGTGGACCCAGCGTGGGCGTACGAGGAGATCAGGTCACTGGCCGCTGTTCTTGGCCGCCGCGACCAGCGCCTGCTGGAACTTGGCGACGTCCTTGTCCTGCTGGAAGAGACCGACCGCGTCCGTGATCGCCTGACGCCACTGGTCGTTGGCGACCACGCCGTGCTGGATCGAGCCGGCCAGCTTGTCGCTCGCCCACTGCTCCAGGTCCCACGACAGGTAGTCCTTGTAGAGGGACTGGTCGGCGTCCTTGCGGGCCGGGATCGAGCCCTTCAGCGGGTTGAACGCGTCCTGGCCCTCCTTGCTGGCGGCCACCTTCAGCCACGCGATCGCGCCGTCGCGGTTGGGCGCGCCCTTCGGCAGGGTGAAGCTGTCCGACAGCCACATGAAGGTGCCGTCCGTGCCCGGCGACGCGGCCCAGTCGAAGTCCTTGTGCGACTCCTTGCCGAGACCGCCCTCCGGCGGGTTGTGGAAGTAGCCATAGGCCCAGTCGCCCATGATGTTGAAGGCCGCCTCGCCGTCGGCGACCTGCTTGGCCGCCGGCTGCCAGTCGTCCTGCGGGCTGCCCGCGTACGACAGGATGGTCTTGAAGTTCTCCAGCGCCTTGGTCACGTTCGCGTTGGACCAGTCGGCGTTGGCCGTCCACAGGGCGTTGTAGGCGTCGGTGCCGAGCGAGCCGAGCAGTACGGACTCGAGCAGGTGCACCAGGGTCCACTGCGAACCGATCGACAGCGGGATCTTCCCGGACTTCTTGACCTTCTCGAGGTCGGTGATGAACTCCTCGATGGTCTTCGGCGCGCCGTCGATGCCGGCCTTCTTGAGGACCGAGGGGTTGAACCACAGCACGTTCGACCGGTGGATGTTCACCGGCACGGAGTACACCTGGCCCTGCACCGAGATCTGGTCGATGAGCTGCTGCGGGAAGACCTCCTTCAGCTTCAGCTCGTCGTACAGGAAGTTCAGCGACTCCAGCTTGCCGCTCTTGATGTAGCCCTGGAGCTCGGCGCCGGCGTGGCCCTGGAAGGTGTCCGGGGGCTGGTTGGCCTGCAGCTTGCTCGACAGCAGCGCGCGGGCCTGGTCGCCCGAGCCGCCCGCCACCGCGGCGTCGAAGAACTCGAAGTTCGGGTTCTGCTTGGCGAAGATCTCACGCATCGCCTTCAGGCCGTCGGCCTCACCGGGACCCGTCCACCACGAGAAGACCTCGACCTTCTTCTGCGCGGCCTGACCGCCTCCGCTCTCCTGCTTGTCACCGCCACCACAGGCGGAAAGAGTGAGCAGACCTGCAACAGAGACCGCGACGGCCGCCATCCACCGTCGTCTCATCGCAACATTCCTTTCAGGCTTTTTCACGAGGATTTCGGGCCCCCGAAGACACATATGGCTGACAACGTTGTCAGCAGGCCCCATCAACCCACTTCCACCGGCACGCCGTCAAGTTTGTGCCGATAACGTCTCTGCATACGGGCCCTGGCGAGGTGTTAGGGGCGTGCGTCAAGGCCGCCGCCGCGAAGGAGCCCCGAGAAATTGTCGGCGCGGGCGCTCACACTGCAGGCATGACGGTCACACAACAGGGGGGACCAGATCATCTGTCGGAGGACGACCTGCCGGACATGGCGGACGTCGAGTCTCCGCAATGGGCGCGACACTACGGCACGATGGCGGGGCTGGGCTTCCTCACGGTCGCGCGGCGGCTGCCCCGGCTGATCCGGCAGGCGCTGGGCATCGCCTGGGAGGCGAGTCCCCGCGACACCGTGGCCACGGTCACGCTGAGCACACTCGGCGGCGTCTTCACCGCCTTCGGCCTGCTCGCCACGACGGGCGTGCTGACCGCGCTGTTCCAGGCGGGCCCCACCCCGGACCGGGTCCGGGCCGCGCTGCCCAGCCTGCTGCTCGTGGGCCTGGCCGCCATCGCGCGCACGGCCCTGCAGGCCGGGGCCGGGTGGGCCCAGTCCCGGCTCGAACCGCAGGTCAGCCGGATCACGGAAGAGCGCCTCTACACGCTGACCAGCCAAGTCGACCTCGTCTGCTTCGACGACCCCGAGTTCCACGACGCGCTGCAGCGGGCCCGCATGCGCGGCATGCAGATGGCCGAGATGGTCGTGAGCACGGCCATCGACACGCTGTCCGGCTTGGTCGGCATCGTGGCCGCGGCGGGTGTGCTGGGCGTGCTGCACCCCGTGCTGCTGCCGCTGCTCCTGCTCGCGGTCGTCCCCGACGCCTGGGCGGCCGTCCGGGCCGCGAGGATGCGCTACACGACCGCCCTGGTACTCGTCCCGGCCAGACGGCGCAAGTGGATCATCGAGGAACTGCTGGCGGACAAGGACACCGCGGCCGAGGTCCGCACGTTCACCATGCGCGGCTTCCTGCTGCGGATGTTCAACGCGGTCGCCCGGGGCGAGCAGCGGGTCATGCTCGACCTCGCGCGGCGGCAGACCGTCGCCCGCGTCCTCGGCGAGGCGCTGGGCGGCCTGGGGCAGGGCGCGGTCTACGTCGCGCTCGGCCTGCTGCTCGCGGCGGGCGCGGTGCCCTCGCAGTGGCCGGCACCGCGGTGCTGGCCATCCGGTCCGGCCAGACCTCGCTGTCGAACTTCATGTACGCGACGAACCGGCTCTACGAGGAGGGGCTCTACTTCACCGACTTCCTGGACTTCATCGCGCACGCCGAGGGCCGCATCCCGCCCGCCCGCGACCGGACGGCCCCCGACGACTTCGGCCGCATCACGGTCGAGGAGGTCACCTTCTCCTATCCCGCGGCGCCGTCGCCCGCCCTGCGCGGGGTGTCGGTCCGCATCGAGCGCGGGGAGGTCGTGGCCCTCGTCGGGGAGAACGGCTCGGGCAAGACGACCCTCGCCAAGATCCTCGCCGGGCTGTACGAGCCGGACGGCGGCCGCGTCCGGTGGGACGACGTCGACCTGTCCGAGGTCGATCCCGACAGCCTGCGCCGCAGGATCGCGGTCATCGCCCAGGACCACACCCGGTGGCCGCTGACCGCCCGCCACAACATCACGATGGGCATGGAGAAGGGCGAGGCCGAGGTGGTCCGCGCCGCCGAGGTCGCCGGCGCCGACCAGGTCATCGCCGAACTCCCGTACGGCTATCGCACGCTGCTCGACCGCCGGTTCAAGAACGGCCAAGAACTGTCGGGCGGGCAGTGGCAGCGGATCGCGGTGGCCCGCGGCTTCTACCGGGACGCGCCCCTGCTGATCTGCGACGAACCCACGGCCGCCCTCGACGCCAGGGCCGAGCACGCGTTGTTCGAGCGGATCCGGCAGCACGCGGACGGCCGCACCGTGCTGCTCATCACCCACCGCCTCGCCAGCGTCCGCTACGCCGACCGCATCTACGTGCTCGACCACGGCAAGGTCCGCGAACACGGCACGCACGAGGAACTGATCGCCCTCGACGGCCTCTACGCCGACCTCTACAACCTCCAGGCCGAGGCGTACCGCACGACGTGAGTCAGGTGCCCGGCCCGCTCACGAGCGGGCCGGGCACCGCGTGCGCTCAGGAGGCCTGCTCGCAGTCGGGGAGCATGTCGCGCATGGTCCGCACGTCCTTGTAATACTGGATCTTCCGCTGGATCGCGCCCTGCTTCTGGCGCAGGTCGGCGACCTGGGCCTCGACCTTCCGGTCGTGCTCCTCCAGCAGCGCGATCCTGTCCCCGATGGTGTGCTCGCCCTGCCGTACGAGTTGCGCGAAGCGCAGCATCTCCGCGATCGGCATGCCGGTGTCCCGCAGGCAGCGGATCATGCCGAGCCAGCTCACGTCGTCCTCGGTGAACCGCCGCTGGCCCGCCGCGTTACGGCCGACCGGCTCCAGCAGCCCGATCCGTTCGTAGTACCGAAGGGTGTCGAGGCTGAAACCGGTCTCCTCGACGACCTGTCCAGGTGTGTACACGGCCACGTCTTTGATCCTGTCACATCGAATCTCGCACGCATGAAGGCTTTCGCGTACACGTGGGTCGTCCCTGCAGGCGTTTCGCAAGCGGCTCGCAACTCGCCGACTTATAACAGGTCCTGCCACGTACGATCCGGTGCCCGCGTCTCCCAGGGAGCGTACGGGCGGCGTCCCCGATGGAGCCAGTGAGAAATGCCCGGCATCCCCCGCTCAATCGCCGGTTTGGTGACCCTCTCCGCCGCGGTTCTGCTGTCGACCCCGATGACCCCGGCAGCCGCGGCGACGCCCGGCGACCGCCTCCCCTGCCGCCCCGGCAGCGGCCCGCACCTCGCCGGCCGGGACCTCACCCGGATGGCGCTGCCCGCCGACCTGTCCTGCGCGGACCTCCGGGGCGCCAAGCTGGACGGCCTGACCGTGCGCAGCCCGCTCGTCGGCGCCGATCTGAGCGGAGCCTCGCTCAAGGGGGCCCACCTCGGGTACGCCCAGATGGCCGGGGCGAGGCTGCGCAAGGCCGACCTGTCCGAGGCCGAGCTGTACTACGCGGACCTGCGCGGCAGCGACCTGCGCGAGGCGACGATGGACGACTCCTCGCCCTACTACGCGCACTTCGAGGGGGCCGACCTGAGCGGGGCCACGATGGCGCGGGCCAAGGCGTACGACGCGCAGTTCGACGACGCGAAGCTGGTCGGCGTCGATCTGACCGACGCCGCCGCCTACGGTGCGGACATGCGCCGGGCCGACCTCAGGCGGGTCAAGGGGGCGAAGGCCAGGCTCTACGGCGCCACCTTCATCAAGACCGTCCTGCGGCAGGCGGACCTCAGCGGCGCGCAGTTGTACGAGTCGGTGATGACCGGCGCGGACTTCCGGGGGGCCGACCTCGCCGGGGCCGACCTGCGGGACGTCAGGGATGCCCGGCTGGCCGGGAGCAGGGGGGTGCCCAGGTTCCTGCCGGCGCCGGACCCGTCGTGCGAGCCCGGCAGCGGTCAGGACTACCGGGGCTGGGACCTGACCGCGGTCACGGACTTCCCCGACGACCTGAGCTGCGCCGACCTGACCGGCGCCAAGCTGGACGGCGTCGACCTGACGGGGGTCAGGCTGAACCGGGCGATCCTCCGTGACGTCTCCGCCGTCGGAACGGGCCTTCGCTCCGTGAAGGGCGCCGACCTGCGGGGCGCGCGGCTGCGGCGCGCCAAGCTCGGCAGCGCCGATCTCGTGGGGGCCGACCTGTCCCGGGCCGACCTGTCGGACGCGGCGCTCGGCAGCGCCAACCTGACGCAGGCCAAGCTGGCCGGCGCCGACCTCAGGGACGCGGAGCTGATCAGCGTCACGGCCGACCAGGCCGACTTCACCGGCGCCAGGATGGACCGGGCGTACCTCCACAGCGGCAAGTACCGGGACGCGGTCTTCCGCAAGGCCATCTTGACCGACGCCGATCTGAGCGACGCCGAACTGCGGGGCGCCACCTTCGAAGGCGCCGAGGTCACCGGGCTGAAGCAGGACTTCGCCCAGGACATCGACCTGTCGGGGTCCTCCAGCCGGCTGTCCGTCGGCTGGCTGGTCTTCTTCGGCATCGCCGGCCTGGTCGTCTTCTGGATCGTCGTCGGGCTGACCACGGCACGGGTGCGGCGGCGGAGAATCGCCAGGGAGCAGGCCGCCGCGAGAGCGGTCCGGTTCGAGGACGCCAGACGCGTGCAGGAGGAGAACGTGACCCGGCTGGGCGAGGAGATCGACAGCCTGACGGACCGGACCGGCGAGGTGGACTGGAACGCGGTCCTGGACGCCTACGACGCGGCGAAGGAGGCACTGGCGAGCGCCCGCGACATGAGCGATTTGACGGACGTCGAGACCATCGTGGCACGCGGCCGCAAGGCCCTCACCCGCCGCCGGTGAGAGCCGCTTGTGCTGGAGTGCGCTCCAGGCGGCAAGGTGGTCGGCATGAGAATCGCTCTGGGAACGATCCCCTTCGGGACCACCGTGGACGAGGCGACCTCGTTCGCCATCCTCGACCGCTTCGTCGAAGGCGGCGGAACGATCCTCGACACGGCCAACAACTATCCGTTCTGGCAGGAGGGCGCGACCGGCGACGAGAGCGAGGCCACCATCGGCCGGTGGCTCGCCTCCCGGCGCAACCGGGACAAGGTGGTGATCAGCACCAAGTGCGGCGCCCGCCCGTCCGTGCCCGGCGCCCGTACGCTCGACGCCGCCGAGGGTCTGTCCGCCGGTGTCATCCGGGCCGCGATCGAGGGCAGCCTGCGGCGTCTCGGCACCGATCACGTGGACGTGTACTGGGCCCACATCGACGACAGGTCCACGCCGTTGGAGGAGACGGTCGCCGCCTTCGACGAACTGGTGCTCGCCGGCAAGGCCAAGGAGGTGGGCGCGAGCAACCACGCGGTGTGGCGGCTGGAGCGGGCCCGCTCACTGGCGGCGGCCCGTGGCGGCACCCGGTACAGCAATGTGCAGCTACGCCACTCCTACCTTCGCCCCCGCCCCGGCGTACGGCTGCCCGAGGGCGGGCACACCCTGGTCACCGAGGAGCTGCTCGACTACGTGCGCTCCGAGGGCGACCTGACGCTGTGGGTCTACACCTCGCTGCTTGCGGGCGCGTACGCCGGAAAGCCGCTGCCCGAGCACTACGACCACCCGGGCACCACCAGGCGGCTCGCCGTGCTGGACGAGGTCGCGGGCGAGCTCGGCGCGACGCGCAACCAGGTCGTGCTCGCCTGGCTGCGGGCGCAGGACATCATCCCGATCGTCGGCGTCAGCTCGGTCGCCCAGCTCGAAGAGCTCCTGGTCGACGTCAAGCTCGACGACGAGCAGATCGCCCGCCTCGACGCCCCCGCCTGACCATCGCATGGCACCTCCGGTGGCGGCACGAACCGGCCCCCGCCACCGGAGTCGGCGTGATCGGCGAGGCCGCCCGCGGGCGGGCGCCCGGTGACGGGCGCCGCTAAAGCCCGAGAAGGCTGTCGATGCCGGCCTTGATCTGGTCCTCCGTCACACCGCACTCGACCGTGAGGTGCTCGAACAGGCTCGGCACGAACGGCGCGAGCAGCAGATGGGCCAGGATCGTGGGGTCCGATTCGGGTCTCATCTCGCGCAGCAGCATGGACACATGCGTGTGCATGGTGAGGTAGGCGCCGCTCTGGTAGCGGGCTCCCGGTGAGGCGCTCTCCGCCGCCGCCATGATCTCGCCCTGCTCGATGATCCGATGGGCGACCGTGTGGAGGAAGGCGCGCAGCCGCTCGGCGGGCGGGGCGCCCGGGCCAAGGGGCGGTGGACCAGACATGAAAGCTTGCTGGAAGCGCTGTTCGCCGTCGTCGAGCACCGCGAACAGGAGGCGGCTCACGTCACCGAACCGGCGGTAGACGGTGCCGACGCCCATGCCCGCGGCGTGCGCCACGGCGTTCATGGTGACGGCTTCCGGGCCCTGCTCCGCGATCAGGCGGGCGGTCGCGTCGAGGATCTTCCGCCGGTTCCGGGCGGCGTCGGCGCGCTCCGGCAGGGCCTGGCCGGTGACGGGAAGCTCGGTGCGGGGCATGTTCCCGAGGCTACCTGAAGTGATCCACCTCCGGGGTTGCAAACCGGATAGTTATCCGATTTACTGCCAACGAACCGGATAACTATCCGCTTGATCGTCGTCACTTCGGAGGAGACGTCACCATGAGTGCCAAGATCGCGGTCATCTACTACTCGGCCACCGGCAACGTCCACCAGCTCGCCAAGGCGGTCGCCGAGGGCGCGGAGAAGGCCGGTGCCGACGTCCGGCTGCGCCGCGTCCCCGAGCTGGCCCCGGACTCCGCCATCGACGCCAACCCGGCCTGGCGCGAACACATCGAGGCCGCCAAAGACGTCGAGGTCGCCACACTGGACGATCTGGTTTGGGCGGACGCCTACGCCTTCGGCTCGCCGACCCGTTTCGGCAACATCGCGTCACAGCTCAAGCAGTTCATCGACACCACGGGCGGCATCTGGCAGCAGGGCGTCATGGCCGACAAGCCCGCCACCGGTTTCGCCAGCGCCCACAACGCCCACGGCGGCAACGAGTCGACGATCCTCGCCCTCTACAACACCTTCCACCACTGGGGTTCGATCATCGTCTCGCCCGGTTACACCGACCCGGTGGTGTACCCCGCGGGCGGCAACCCGTACGGCACCGCCCACCGGGGCGGCGCGGGCACCCCGTCCGAGGAGACCCTCGCAGCGGCCCGCTACCAGGGCGAACGCCTGGCGGACATCACTACCCGCCTCCTGGCCGGCCGGGCTGCTTGAATGGCGGCATGCTGCACCTGCTGATCGTGAACTACACGGGCTCCGAGGAAGACGCCGCTCCCTTCGTTCGCGATCACGTCGGCTATCTCGAACGGCACCACGCGGACGGCGTCTTCCTGGTGTCGGGGCAGACGGTGCCGTCGTCACAGGGCGGGGCCATCCTGGCCTGCGGCGTGGACCGCGAGACCATCGAGCGGATCAGCGCCGAGGACCCGTTCGTCGTGAACGGCGTCGCGACCCACTCGATCACGACGATCGAGCCGGGACGGGTCCATCCGGCTCTGGCAGAGCTCCTGGCCGCGACGGAGGCATCGCGAGACTGACCGCCAGGAGTCATGCCTGTCCCCCGCTTCCTGGCCCTGCCGACGGTGCCGGTCGCGTACGCCCTGGGCGCGGACACCGTGGTCAGCGGCTGGCAGTTTCGGCAGCGGGGCGGGGTTCAGTGCTCTTCGCGGTGCGGTGCAGACGCAGAGCGGAGATGAGGAAGAAGACGCCGCCGACGGTCGCGTACCCGGCGAGGCTTGTCAGCGACGCGGTCGGCGTACCGGCCTGGAGGATGAACCCCGTCCCGGCGATCGTGGAGATCGCACCACTGAGGATCATCGCCCATTGGCCGCCGAGCCTGCGGCGGCTGACGGCCACGATGAGCTGCACGATCCCGGCGGTAATCGCCCAAGCACCCCAGACCCGCAGTACCGCGGGCACGCCCGAGGTGGCCGTGGCGGCCAGGCCGATGGCGGCGAGCAGGCTGAGGGCCAGGTTGACGTACAGGGCTGCGGCGGGGCGCGCGGTTTGCGAGGAACGCAGATCGATGATGGCCGCGGCGACGTCGAACAGCGGGTAGATCACGAGCAGTGCCACACTCACTGGGCCAGTAGCCGGCCCGGTGACGAACATCAGGACCGCCCAGATGAGGGCGAATCCGAATCGCACCACGTAGAGGTTCCGCAACGCCGCGGCAGTGCGACCGGCGTTCACATCAGTGACGGTGGTCATTCTCTATCTCTTTTCGCTAGGGGGAGTAGGTAGAATGACTAGTAACTCTACCTGAGGTGACGGTAGCCCGGCGGTGAGGTCCGGCGCAAGGGGCGAAGAGAAGGGACGCGTATGATCTCGAGCATGAACAGCCCCATGCGTGAGCGCCTCCTTGAGGCGGCGACCGAGCTGTTCTACGCACACGGGCTCCGCGCGGTGAGCGTCGACAAGGTCATCGACCTCGCCGGCACGACGAAGGTGACGTTCTACCGACACTTCAAGAGCAAGGACGACCTCGTCGTCGCTTACCTCGAACGCCGCGCCGCACTCGAGCGAGACGGCATCGATGAGGCGATCAAGCAGGGCAACGGCGATGTCGATGCCACCCTGCGGGTGATCTCCGAGGCGATCGGGATCATCGCCTGCGCGCCCGGCTTCCGCGGCTGCCCCTTCATCAACGCCGCCGCCGAATACCCTGACCCGGACAGCCCGGTCCGCAAGGTCGTCGACGCGCATCGCCGCTGGAACAAGAGGACGTTCGAACAGCTCATCGCCCCGCTCGGTATCGCGAATTCCGGAGACGTCGCCGACGACCTGATGCTGATTCGCGATGGCGCCATGGTCGCCGGATACCTCGACCAGCCGGCGACCGTCGCCGCCTCGTTCCTCCGCAGTAGCCAGGCCGTTATCGCCACCGGCAACTCGACTCAGAGCTGAGCCCGCTGCCTTCGACGTCGGCCACTCGACTACAACGCGGCGGATGTGGTGGCGTTATGAAGTTGATCCCAAGGGGTGACGCGTGTGGCGGCGTCCGTGCGGTTCGACTACAGAGCACAAGCGCCTGCGGGCTTCGGTCGCTCAGAGCAGGCGTGGCGAGCACGAGCCCGATCGCGTACAGACGTATAGGCGCTTACCGGAGGTGGTCGGAGAGGTAGCGGCGGACGAGGCGTTTGCATTCGGCGATGAGGTCGGGGGCGCCGTCGGGGTGGGCGCGGAAGGCCAGCTTGAGCACGGCGTCGGCGGCCTCCACGGCGACAACGAAGGCGCGCGACAGGCCGTCGCCCGGCACCACGCCGAGCAGATCCACGATGAGAGAACGCAGACGGTCGGCGACGACCACGTTGTTCTCCAGCGCCTCGTCGAGCATCCGCTGGGTGCCGGGAAGGGCGGGCCCGCCGGGAGCGGCGAGCACCTCGCCGAAGTCCACCACTCCGAAGCCGGGCGTGGTCCGCTTCATGCGGACGAACTCGTCGACGACCAGGTCCACGACGCCGGTCCAGTCGGACAGCGGCGCGGCGGCCAGCCGGGAGGCGATTCGGTCCAGGTACGCCTCCAGGTTCCGCAGCGCGAGCGCGCGGACCAGGCTCTGCTTGTCGGTGAAGAACTGGTAGAAGGTCCCGATCGGCACCTCGGCGCGGCGGGCGACCTCCTTGGTGGTCAGGGCGGCGTACCCCACCTCGTCGAGCAGCAGGGCGCACTCGTCCAGCATGCGCTCGACCCGCTCCTGACTGCGGCGCTGTGCGGGCCGTCGGCGCAAGGCTCCCCCTGTTGTCATTCCGCCATTCTCTCCCGCTTTTCGGACAACCGAGTTAACATGAGTTCTCCTCATATTAGTTGAGAGAGGCGGCACAATGTTCCTCTGGGGTACGGCCACCGCGTCCTACCAGATCGAAGGAGCGGTCACCGAGGACGGCAGAGGGCCTTCCGTCTGGGACACCTTCTCCCACACGCCCGGCAGGGTCCGCGACGGGCACACGGGCGACGTGGCCTGCGACCACTACCACCGCTACCTCGAGGACGTGGCGCTCATGGCCGGCCTCGGCGTGAACGCCTACCGCTTCTCCATCGCCTGGCCGCGGGTGATGCCCACCGGCGCCGGCCCGGTCAACCAGGCCGGACTCGACTTCTACGACCGTCTCGTGGACGCGCTGTGCGAGCGCGGCATCACTCCCGTGCCGACGCTCTTCCACTGGGACCTGCCGCAGGCGCTGGAGGACGAGGGCGGCTGGCTCAACCGTGACACCTCCCGCCGTTTCGCCGACTACGCCGCCGTCGTGGCCGAACGGCTGGCCGACCGCGTACGCATGTGGATCACGCTCAACGAGCCGTTCGTCCACATGGTGGAGGGATACGGCCTGGGCATACACGCCCCGGGCAGGGCGCTCATGTTCGACGCGCTGCCGGTGGCCCACCACCAGTTGCTCGGGCACGGCCTGGCCACGCAGGCCCTGCGGGCGGCGGGGGCGGAGCAGGTGCTCATCACCAACAACTGCACCCCGGTCTGGCCCGCCTCCGGCTCGCCGGAGGACCTGGCCGCCGCCGAGACGTACGACATCCTGCACAACCGGCTGTTCAACGACCCGGTCCTCACCGGCGCGTACCCCGATCTGTCGGCGTTCGGCGTCGAAATTCCCGTGAGACCCGGCGACCTGGAGACGATCGCCCAGCCCCTCGACGGATTGGGGATCAACTACTACAACCCCACCCGGATCGGCGGCCCCGGCGGGGACGGCCTGCCGTTCCGGTTCGAGGAGATCTCCGGCGTTCCCACCACCGCGTTCGGCTGGCCCGTCGTCCCCGACGGCCTGCGCGAACTGCTCGACTCCCTCAAGGCGCGGTACGGCGACGCGCTGCCACCCGTCTACATCACCGAGAACGGCTGCTCGTACGACGGACTGGACGACCAGGAGCGGATCGCCTACCTCGACGGCCACATCACGGCGATGCGCCAGGCGGACGTGGACCTGCGGGGCTACTTCGTCTGGTCACTGCTGGACAACTTCGAGTGGGCCGAGGGCTACCACCAGCGGTTCGGCCTGGTCCACGTCGACTTCGAGACCCAGCAGCGCACTCCGAAGGCGTCCTACCACTGGCTGCGGAAGTTCCTGGAGGCCACCGACACGCTGGAGGTTCAGAGCACCGACACGTGAACGTGGTCGTAGTGGTTGGCGGTGATGCCGCCGCGGTCGGACATCATCCGCCAACCGGCATGCGTACGCATGTCGTAGTAGCGCTGCTGCCAGATGATGTACATGATCCCGTACTCGCTCGCGTGATCGATGCACCACTGCGCCAGGGCGTCGCCGCGCTCCTTGGCCACCGCGTCGGGCATGCGGCCGCCGCTGCTCATCATGAAGTCGCAGGCCCGGCCCTTGCCATGTTCTCCCGGGTCGCCGGGCCGTAGGCAGCCAACACCGAAAGGCATCGGAAACTGCGACATGATGGCGTTGCGCGTCGAGATCATGCGCTGCGTCAGG
Organism: Microbispora sp. GKU 823; assembly: GCF_002027145.1. Taxonomy (NCBI): domain Bacteria; kingdom Bacillati; phylum Actinomycetota; class Actinomycetes; order Streptosporangiales; family Streptosporangiaceae; genus Microbispora; species Microbispora sp. GKU 823. Next base: position 135,384 of record NZ_MWJN01000002.1, read on the forward strand.
CCGCTGCCGGCGTCGGGCGTCTGGAAGCCGTACTTGGCCATCAGCCGCTCGACCTCGCCGCGCCTCGCCTTGAGCTCCTTGATGTGGGCCTGCAGCTTGTCGATCTCGTCTGCGGCCGCGGCGGCCGCCTTCTTCTGCTTGGCGACGAGATCCTTGACGCTGTTGAGCCGCTCGGTCCTGGCGTTGCCCAGATAGGCCAGCGTCGCCAGCGAACTCGGGTCGACCGACAAGGAGAAGAGCCGGGAGGCGTCCGCGCCCCCGCTCATGTACGAAGTCTGGGCGAACGCGGCCACCTGCCGCTGGGCCGCGAGCAGGTCCCCCTTCAGCTTCCTGACCCTGCCGGACGCCTTCTGCGCGGCCCGCTTCGCGTCGTCCAGGCTGAGGATCTCGCCGCGGTACTCCTTCTGGAGCGCGGCGGCCTCCTGGGTGAGCTTGCGGAGCTTGGCCTGCTGGTCCGGCTCGGCCTCGGCGGTGAGCGCACCCGAGACGCGCCCGAGACAGACGGTGCGACGAGCAGCGCGGTGGTGACCACCGCCAGCCTGGCCCAGCGTCCCGACCGCACGCGACCTCCACTCGGATTCGGCCTGAAACTATAGAAGACGATCTTTACGTCTGCTACCGGAACAGGTGAAACTCTTGGGATCAAAGCGGACAACCGCCGGATTCTCCATGCTGTGACCAATTCGAGACTTACGCGTCGCCTTACCGCACTTGAACGGGGTTTGACCCCGGCGGAGATTCGGGAGATCGTCACCCCCCACGAAGGGCTCACCGATGTCCCGACGAGAGATCGTCTCGACTCTGGCCGCCGCGGCTCTCGGCGCGGCGCTCCTGCTGCCGGTCTCCCCGGCGCAGGCCGGCCAGGGCGACCCGCTCCCCCCAACGGACCAAGCCGACCTCTACCAGCTCGACAGCGCGCCCGGCACCTCGGGCACGCTGACCCAGAAGGGCTTCGACGTCGTCCAGCGGCACCTCGCGGGCGACAAGGAGCACGTCGAACTGACGGCGACGCCCGCCGAGCTCAAGAAGCTCCAGATCCTGGGCTTCCGGCCCGAGCCGGTGCGCAACCCCCAGGGCCAGACGCAGTTGCAGGCCGCCAAGGCGCAGGCGGCCGGCGGATACACCGTCTGGAAGTCCTACTCGGAGAAGGGCGGGATCGCCGACCAGCTCCGATCCATCGCGGACGCCAACAAGGACATCGCGAAGCTGGAGACGATCGGCAAGACCCTCCAGAGGAAGGACATCCTCGCGCTGAAGCTGACGAAGCTGGCCCGGGTGCTGCCCGACGGCGTCAAGCCGTCCGTGCTCTACTCGGCCACCCAGCACGCGCGTGAGTGGATCGCGGCCGAGGTCGACATGCGGCTGCTGAAGTATCTGGTGGCCAACAAGGGCACATCCGACGTCGGCCGGCTGCTGACCACCACCGAGGTGTGGTTCGTGCCGGTCGCCAACCCCGACGGCTACGACTTCACCTTCACCGAGGGCAACCGCCTCTGGCGCAAGAACCTCCGGGACAACGACGGCGACGGCCAGATCACGGGCAACGACGGCGTCGACCCCAACCGCAACTTCCCCACCCGCTGGGGGTACGACGAAGAGGGCTCCTCCAGCGTCTTCAGCAGCGAGACCTACCGCGGCACCGGCCCGGCCTCGGAGCCCGAGACGCGGGCCATGGACGGCCTGCTCAAGCGGCTGCGCTTCAAGGCGCAGGTCAACTACCACTCCTACGGCCCGCTGCTGCTGTATCCCGAGGGCTGGCAGGTCGAGACGAAGACCGCGGACGACCCCGTCTACCTGGCGCTGACCGGCACCGACGAGAACCCGGCCGTCCCCGGCTTCGACCCCGGGGTCGGCGCCGAGCTCTACACGACGAACGGCGAGACCACCGACCACGCCCACAAGGCGTACGGCACGCTCGCCTGGACGCCGGAGCTGGACGAGGGCTGCGACGGCTGCGGCTTCGTCTTCCCCGACGACGAGGCGCTGGTGCAGGCCGAGTTCGAGAAACAGCTTCCCTTCGCGCTCGACGTCCTGAAGTCGGCGCCGAACCCGAGCGAGCCGGTCAGCCACCTCGGCAACACCGTGCCCGACTTCGTCGTGGACGCGTTCGACGTCAGCTACGGCACCGACCAGGTCGTACAGGTGGACGCCAAGCGCAAGCTCGGGCCGGTGTTCCTCGACTACCAGATCAAGGGCGGGCGCACCAGGACCGTCCCGACCTCCGAGTGGAAGGGCGGCGAGCGGTACGGCGACGGCTACGACACCTACTTCCACCAGCTCAGGGGCACGGTCAAGGGCGCGAAACCCGGCGACACCGTGAAGGTGTGGTTCCGCTCGCTCACGAAGAAGAGCGAGGCGTTCACCTACAAGGTCGCCACGGACATCGGCGGCAAGGTCCTGATCGTCGCGGCGGAGGACGTCACGGGCGTCAGCCCGGTCCAGGGCGTCACGGAGGCGAAGTACGCCGACGACTACGCCAAGGCGCTCGCGGAGGCCGGCTACTCCTCCGACGTGTACGACGTGGACAAGAACGGCCGCAAGGCGCCTCACCCGCTCGGGGTCCTCAGCCACTACAAGGCCGTCGTCTGGGAGACCGGCGACGACATCATCCCCCGCGCGTCCGGGCAGCCCGGCGGCACCGCCGCCAACCTGGCCGAGGCCCTGGAACTGGCGTTCCGCGACTACCTCAACGAGGGCGGCAAGCTGCTCGCCGCCGGCAAGTACGCGCTGTACGCCCAGAACGCCAACGGCTCCTACTGGTACGAGCCGGACTACCCGGCGCAACCCGAGTGCACGACCCTGAGCAAGCCGCCGTGCCTCTCGCTGAGCAACGACTTCGTGCAGTACTACCTGGGCGCCTACACCTTCGTGGAGGGCGGCGGCCAGGACGCCGACGGGAACACGCTGCCGCTGCGGGGCGCCGGCGGCGCCTTCGCCGGCTTCACCGGCACGCTCAACGGCGGCGACTCGCCCGGAAACCAGAACCGCACCGCCTCGTTCGTCACTACCTCCTCGGTCCTGCCGGCCGACCGGTTCCCGCAGTTCGCCAGTTCGGCCCCGCTCAAGTGGCAGTACGGCGCGGGAGCGCCGTTCAGCCCGCGCACCGGCGCCTGGGACGTGCAGAGCGGCCAGGCGGACGTGTCCTACAAGCGCCTGACGAGGACGATCGACCTCACCGGCAAGACCAGTGGCGAGCTGTCGTTCTGGACGTCGTACAACACCGAGCCGGACTGGGACTTCCTGACCGTCGAGGCGCACACGGCGGGCCAGGACGACTGGACGACGCTGCCCGACGCCAACGGGCACACCTCGGACGCGGCCGGTGAGAGCTGCGCCGCCGGCTGGGTGGACATCCATCCGTTCACCGCCCATTACCAGACGTACGACGGCGCGTCGTCCTGCACCGCCACCGGCACGACCGGTGCGTGGCACGCCGCCTCCGGCTCGTCCAACGGCTGGCAGCAGTGGTCGGTCGACCTGTCGGCGTACGCGGGCAAGAAGGTCGAGGTGTCGATCTCCTACATCAGCGACTGGGGCACCCAGGGCCTCGGCGTGTGGCTGGACGACGTGGCCGTCAAGGCCGACGGCGCCACCCTCGCGGAGACCTCGTTCGAGGACGACCTGGGCGGCTGGACGGTCGCCGGGCCGCCTCCCGGGTCGGCGACCGCGTTGAACGACTGGGCGCGCAGCGACCGGTCGCTCGACGACGGCGCGGGCATCGCCACGAAGGACACGGTCTACTTCGGCTTCGGCGCGGAGGGCGCGACGACGCAGGCGATGCGGACGGATCTGGTCCGGCGGTCGATGACCCACCTGCTCGGGCGGGCGCTTCCGTAGGACCCGCGGTCCGGCCCGTGCCGCCCGGCGCGGGCCGGACCACGGCGGCTCTTGCCAAGGCCGAGCAGAACATGGTTCGGTCAGACTGAGTGCGCGAAGGCGCGCCCGATCAGGAGGCAGGCATGCTGCAGCACGACACGCTGTTCATCGGGGGCGACTGGGTGGCCCCCGCGGGCACGGGCACGATCGAGGTGATCTCTCCCCACAGCGAGGAGGTCGTCGGCCGCGTGCCGGACGGCACCGCCGCCGACATGGACCGGGCCGTCGCGGCCGCCAGGGACGCCTTCGACAACGGGCCCTGGCCGCGGATGACGATGGCCGAGCGCGCGGCGGTCGTGGGCCGGCTGGCGGAGATCTACGAGGCGCGCCAGGCCGAGATGGCGGAGATCATCACGACGGAGATGGGCTCTCCGATCACGTTCTCCCAGCTCGCCCAGGCACCGCAGCCGCTGGGCATGCTCAAGTACTACGCCGGCCTCGGGGCGACGTTCCCCGAGGAGGAGGAGCGGCCCGGCCTGTTCGGCCCGGTGATCGTCCGACGCGAGCCGGTCGGCGTGGTGGCGGCCGTCGTCCCCTGGAACGTCCCCCAGTTCGTCACCATGACCAAGCTGGCCCCGGCGCTCGTCGCGGGCTGCACCGTGGTGCTCAAGCCCGCTCCCGAGACGCCGCTCGACTCCTACCTGCTCGCCGAGATGGTCAAGGAGGCCGGCATCCCCGCCGGGGTCGTCAACATCGTCGCGGCCGGCCGCGAGGCGGGCGAGCACCTCGTCTCCCACCCGGACGTCGACAAGGTCGCCTTCACCGGCTCGACCGCCGCCGGCCGCAGGATCGCGTCGATCTGCGGCGAGCAGCTCAAGCGCTGCACGCTCGAACTCGGCGGCAAGTCCGCGGCGATCATCCTGGACGACTGCGACCTGCCCTCGGCCATGGGCTTCCTGTCGATGGCCTCGCTGATGAACAACGGCCAGGCGTGCGTCGCGCAGACCCGCATCCTCGCCTCCCGCAACCGCTACGACGAGGTGGTCCAGGCCGTCGCCGAGATGGTGACGAGCCAGCAGGTGGGCGACCCCGCCGACCCGGCCACCGGGATCGGGCCGCTGGTGGCCAGGCGGCAGCAGGAGCGGGTCGAGGGCTACATCAGGGCGGGCATCGAGGAGGGCGCCAAGCCCGTGGTCGGCGGCCTCGACCGGCCGTACGACCGGGGCTGGTACGTCGCCCCGACCGTCTTCGCCGGGGCCACCAACGACATGCGCATCGCCCGTGAGGAGATCTTCGGCCCGGTGCTGACGGTGATCCCGTACGAGGACGAGGCGGACGCGGTGCGGATCGCCAACGACAGCGACTACGGCCTGTCGGGCTCGGTCTGGACGGCCGACACCGAGCGCGGGATGGACGTCGCCCGCCGGGTGCGCACCGGCACGTACGGCGTCAACATGATGCACACGCTCGACCCGAACACGCCGTTCGGCGGCTTCAAGGCCAGCGGCCTCGGCCGGGAGCTCGGACCCGAGGGCCTGTCGGCCTACCTGGAGACCAAGTCGATCGCCCGCCTGGGCTGAACGCCTGCTGAGCTGAACGCGTCCCTCCGGCCCGGTACGGCGTGCGTGCCGTACCGGGCCGGTGAAACCGCCCAGCGCGCCCCCGCGACGCTGGGCCACACCCGTGTGAGGGCGTGCGCCGATCCCCAATCGGCGGCGCGGATGGAGGGGTTCCGGATCCGCACAACCCTCATAGACGACACTTATGGGGTTTTGGTTCGCGAAATCCAGTGACCAATTTTTCGGACCAGGCCGGGGGTGGCCGCCGCCTCCGCATGGCCGTAGCCGGGCTCGATCCACAGCTCCTTCGGCTCGCCGGCGTACTCGTACAACTGGTAGGCGTGCTCGGTGGGGAAGAACGGGTCGCTGTCGCCGTGGACGATCAGCAGCGGCGTGGGCGCGACCAGGGCCGCCGCCTCGTACGGCGGGAGCGGGACGGGGTCCCATCCGGCGCCCGCGATCCTGGTGCGCTTGACCAGCCGGGCCGCCAGCCGGCCGTGCCAGCGTTCGATCGCCCAGTGGACCTGGCGCATCGGCTTGGTGTCGCGGTAGTACCAGCGGGCCGGGCCGCTCACCGACACCACCCCGTCCACGCCCCCGTGCAGCGCGGCGTGCCGCACGACCACGGCGGCGCCCATCGAGAAGCCGACCGTGGCGATCCGGCGGTAGCCGATCGCGCGGGCGTGCTTGACCGCCGCGTCCACGTCGAGGACCTCCAGGTCGCCCACCGTGGACTGGCCGCCGGAGCGTCCGTGCCCCCGGAAGTCGAACGACACCACTCCGCCGAACTTCGACAGGACGTGCACGATGCGCCGGGTGTCCGGCCCTCTCCACGTGCCGGTGAAGCCGTGCGCGACGACGATTCCGAGATCGAGTGAGCCGTTGGGCGTGTGCGCCGCGTCGATGCGGACACCGTCCGCCGTGCGCAGCATCGCTCCGAAAGCAGCAGCGAGAGCCATGCCCCCGACCTTATTTCCCACCACTTCACCCCCTGCGCGACGGGGATCTTTCAGAGGTCGGCCGTCGAGCGCAGCCGGTCCCAGGCGACCCCCAGCCTGACCTCCTCGTCGTCGAGTGACTCGATCTGGTCCCACTCGGCGTACCGGATCTCGCCGTGCATGCGCCGCACGAGGGCGCCGAGCAGCGACGGCCGCCACAGCCCGGGGCCGCGCTCGTACCCGAAGAGCTGCCCGGCACGCCGCCGGGCGATCAGCAGCCCGGCCAGCCGGAACGCCTGATGGACCTCGGCCAGCAGCGGCCCGTCCTGGACGAGACGGACGTCCACCGTGTCGCCCGCGACCTCCCCCGACGGACCGCGGACGGTACGGCCGAGCAGCCCGCCGAGCCGCATGCTGTCCGGCCTGTCCTCCCACCTCTCCCGCACCCGGAGGGTCCTTTCCGGGGCATCCTGCTCCTCCGTACCGGCCGCTCCGGGGATGCGGCTGACGACGTTCCTGGTCAGCCAGCGCTCCAGCGCCAGGTCCTGCCGGCGGCCGGCCACCCGTACGGCGCTGCCGATCTCGGTCACCACGCTCATCTCGATGCGGTACGGCCCGGGCCGCTCCTCCCCCCGGAACGAGGCGGTCCGGTCTCCGTCATCAGCCATCCCGGCAGGCCGCCGAGCCGCGGGCCGAGCGCCAGCGGACCGGACAGGATCGCGGTGACGTACGGCCGGTCGCCGGGCTGCACCTCCAGGTCGTCCACCTTGCACAGCAGGCGGTCGTCGCTCTCCCTGACGACCTGCCGGTCGAGCAGGTGCAGGCGGGCGTGCAGCACCCGTGCCGGCTCACTCATCGACCCCTCACCTCCTCGTACGGCGCCGTCACTGCCCTGCCTTGGTCGCGAGCATCAGGGGGATGGCCGCGACCGCCACGACGAGAAGCAGCACCATGTAGAAACTTCCCAGCACGTTGCTGAATCTGCCGTTGACCTTCTCCCCCATGTAGTCGGGATCGTTGGCGATCATGAGAACCGGCAGGTAGGTGAGCGGAAGGGCCGCGGCCGAGAAGACCAGCGAATACTCGGTCACCTTGATCGGGTCGATGGTGGTGAGGATCAGCGCGGTCGCGACGATCACCGACGCCAGCACGGTCACGTGGAACCGGGCGGCGCGGCCGGGCACCACGTACTTGCCCCACTGCCAGCCGAAATACTGGCTCAGCGAGTAGCCGGACGACAGCGCGGTCTCCAGCGTCGCGCCGAACGTGGCCGCGAACACCCCGAGGATCACCACACCGAGCCCGATCTTTCCCACTCCCTCGGCGACCGGGAGCACCATCTGCCCGAGCGAGTCGGGCTCGGCCTCGACCGGCATGAACACGGTCGCCGCGCACGCCGCGATCGTCAGCGACAGCACCCCGCCGAGGGGGAAGCCGACGAACACGTTGGCCCGCGCCGTCACCAGATCCTTGCGCGTCCACTTCTCCTCGACGCCGCCGGAGGAGAAGAAGAACACCTCGTACGGCGTCATCGCCCCGCCGAGCAGCGCGATCGCGTAGTAGAGGTAGGTCGGCACGCCCTCGTCCTGCGGCGGCCGGGTGAGCTGCGTGGTCAGCTCGCCCCAGTCGGGCCCGAGCTGCCACAGCGCCACGATGAACACGACGAGCGCGAGCCCGGCCAGCCCGAAGACGCGCTCCATGGTCTCGAACTTCACCCGCCACATGACCAGCCAGGCGACCAGGGCCACGGGCGGCACCCACAGCAGGTAGTTGAGCCCGGTCGCCAGCTCCAGCGCGAGCGCGGCGCCGCCGATCTCGGCCGCGAGCGTGAGCACGTTGATGAAGAACGACGCGCCGAGGTTGACCAGCCCGGCGCGGGGGCCCATGCGCTCGCGGACGAGGTCGAAGACCGGCCGCTGCGACACCGCCGCGATCCTGCCGGACATCTCGGCGAAGACGCAGATCCCGATGATGCCGACGACCACCACCCAGGCGAGGGACATCCCGAATCTCGCCCCCACGACGGCGTTGGCCACCAGGTCGCCGATGTCCACGAAGCCGCCGAAGGCCGTCAGGATGCCGAGCGTGACCGCGACCAGTTTCTTCACTTGTGCTTCTCCGCGAAGTCGCTCAGCTCGCGCGCGAGCCCGTCCAGCTCCCGTGCGGCCTCCTCCGGGTCCTGCACCCCGTCGCGGCGCGCCTGGATGAGCAGGTCCTCCACCTCGCTCTCGGCCTTCTCGGTGAGGCGCAGCACCTCGTCCCTGATCCGGTCGGAGGCGTCCGAGGGCGGCTGCACGCCGCCGAACTGGTCGTTCACGCTGCTCAGGTCCTGCACCGCCTCGGTCAGCACGACCTCGGCGTACGGACCGGTCATCCGGTCCCGGTAGGCGACGGCGGAGCGGGCGAAGCGCAGGGCCGAGACGGCGGACTCGGCCGTCTTCCCGGCCTTCAGCGCGTAGTCGTGGTCGTCCCATGCGGGGCTGACGCAGGCGGACAGCAGGAGTGCCGTGAGGAGGGCGAGCGGCGCCAGCCGAGCCGACGGGATCATGTGCGCCGCCGCAGCAGGAGGTAGGCGAGGACGAGGATCGGCACCAGTAACTCCGCCCAGGCGATCAGCAGGACGAGACCTTCATCCGTCACAGCCGACCCACCTGCCCGAACGGAAAGCCTTTAGACAGGATGGAATGCGATCCGCGGCGAGGGCGTTGCCATCGAGGGTCCCGTACGGCGGCGGCGTGTGGCGGCGAGCGGGATCAACTAAAATGGCTGGGCCGTGTCATGCGGCGGATGTGCGTCTCGCTTCGGTCCCGGGACGCGGACGACACCCCGACGAACCAGAGCGAGACTTCACTATGCCTATGAACACCCGCGACGACCTGCGGAACATCGCGATCATCGCGCACGTCGACCACGGCAAGACCACGCTGGTCGACGCGATGCTGTGGCAGTCCGGCGCGTTCCGGGCCAACCAGGACGTCGACGAGCGGGTCATGGACTCCAACGACCTGGAGCGCGAGAAGGGGATCACCATTCTCGCGAAGAACACCGCGGTCCGGCACGGCGGCATGACCCTGAACATCATCGACACGCCCGGCCACGCCGACTTCGGCGGCGAGGTCGAGCGCGGCCTGTCGATGGTGGACGGCGTGGTGCTGCTGGTGGACGCCTCCGAGGGCCCGCTGCCGCAGACCCGCTTCGTGCTGCGCAAGGCGCTCGCCGCGAAGATGCCGGTGATCCTGTGCATCAACAAGGTGGACCGGCCGGACGCCCGCATCGCCGAGGTCGTCGACGAGGTGTACGAGCTGTTCATCGACCTCGACGCCACCGAGGAGCAGATCGACTTCCCGATCGTGTACGCCTCGGCCAAGGCCGGACGGGCCTCGCTGGAGCGCCCCGCCGACGGCGGCATGCCGGACTCCCCCGACCTGGAGCCGCTGTTCGAGACGATCAAGAACACGATCCCGGCGCCGGTCTACGACCCGTCCGCGCCGCTCCAGGCCCATGTCACCAACCTCGACGCGTCCAGCTACCTGGGCCGTATCGCGCTGTGCCGCGTCCACCAGGGCACGATCCGCAAGGGCCAGCAGGTCGCGTGGTGCCGCACCGACGGCAGCGTGCAGCGGGTCAAGATCTCCGAGCTGCTGATGACCGAGGCGCTGGAGCGCAAGCCCGCCGAGGAGGCAGGGCCCGGCGACATCATCGCGATCGCCGGCATCCCGGACATCATGATCGGTGAGACGCTGGCCGACCCGGACGACCCGCGCCCGCTGCCGCTGATCACGGTCGACGAACCGGCGATCTCCATGACGATCGGCACCAACACCAGCCCGCTGGTCGGCAAGGTCAAGGGCGCCAAGGTCACCGCCCGCCTCGTGAAGGACCGCCTCGACAAGGAGCTGGTCGGCAACGTCTCGCTGCGCGTGCTGCCCACCGAGAGCCCGGACGCCTGGGAGGTGCAGGGCCGCGGCGAGCTGGCCCTGGCGATCCTCGTGGAGCAGATGCGCCGCGAGGGCTACGAGCTGACGGTCGGCAAGCCGCAGGTCGTGACCAAGGTCGTCGACGGCAAGGTGCACGAGCCGGTCGAGCGCCTCACGGTCGACTGCCCCGAGGAGTACCTGGGCGCCGTCACCCAGCTCCTGGCCGTACGGAAGGGCCGCATGGAGCACATGACCAACCACGGCACCGGCTGGATCCGCATGGAGTTCCTGGTGCGGCCCGCGGCCTGATCGGCTTCCGCACCGAGTTCCTCACCGAGACCCGCGGCACCGGCCTCGTGCACCACGTGTTCGAGACGTACGAGCCGTGGTTCGGCGACCTGCGCACCCGCAACAACGGCTCGCTGGTCGCCGACCGCGCGGGCCAGGTCACCGCGTTCGCCATGCTCAACCTGCAGGAGCGCGGCACGCTGTTCGTCTCCCCCGGCACCGAGGTGTACGAGGGCATGATCATCGGGGAGAACTCCCGCTCCGACGACATGGACGTGAACATCACCAAGGAGAAGAAGCTCACCAACATGCGCTCCTCCACCAGTGAGGAGACCGAGAAGGTGATCCCGCCGCGCGTCCTGTCCCTGGAGCAGGCCCTGGAGTTCATCCGCGACGACGAGTGCGTGGAGATCACCTCGGAGACCGTGCGCATCCGCAAGGTCGTCCTTGACGCGGCCAGCCGTGGCCGCGCCGCCGCCCGCGCGAAACGAGCCAACTGAGCTCCTTCATCCGAGGCCCCCGCCGATTCGATCGGCGGGGGCCTCTGCTTTGGTCAGGAGTCGCTCGCCGGCCAGGTCAGCCGGCCCGCGCGCAGGTCGTCCACGACCGACCGCAGCCAGCGCTCCTCCGCCTCGGTGACCGCGAGCACGTACTCGCTCTCGATGACGGCGACCCTGGGCAGGTCGCCCGTCTGTGCCGCCAGCGCGGCCTCCAGGCCCGCCCGCGTCTCCGCCAGCCGCTCGGCACGGCGTTCCAGCAGCCGCAGCGCGTCCTCCGGCGGGATCATCATCAGGTGTGACAGTGCCGCGGGGAACTGCGGGAACTCCTGCTTGGGCACGGCCAGCATCTGGTCCAGCCACTCACGGGCGACGCGCCGTCCCGCGTCGGTGAGCTCGTACACGGTCCGCTCCGGATAGGCCGGGTCGCGGGTGGTCTCGCGGACCGCGATCAACCCCTCGGCGTGCAGCCGCTCGATCGTGCGGTAGAGCCCGGCCCGCTGGCTCACGTTGACGACCTGGTCCTTGCCCCATTGCTTGATCAGCCGCTGCACGGCGTACGGGTGCATCGGCTCGTGGTGCAGCAGTGCCAGCACGGTCAGCGCGAGCGGGGAACTGCGGACGGAAGCGCTCATGCCCCGCATCCTAGCCTCAGACGAACTAGTTGACGAGCAACTAGTAGCAATGCAACTATTCCAACTGCGACCGATCAACGGCTCGCGGCAGACGAGGAGTGGTGAGCATGAGCAAGGTGACCAGCGCTTTGGTGATCGGCGGCGGCATCGCCGGGCCCGTGACGGCGCTCGCCCTGGCCAGGGCCGGCATCCGGGCGACCGTGCACGAGGCCCACGACAGCGCCGCGGACGGCGTCGGGGCGATGCTCAGCCTGGCCCCGAACGGGCTCGACGCGCTGCGGATCGTGGGAGCGGACGAGGCGGTGCGGGCAGTGGGGCAGCCTGTCCCCGGCGTGGTGATGGCCGACGGCGCCGGGAACCGGCTCGCCGAGTTCGGCGGGTTCCCCGGCCTGCCGCCCACCCTGGCGATGCCGCGCGCCGCCCTCTTCCGGGCACTGGCCGACCACGCCGTGGCGGCGGGGGTGCGGATCGAGTACGGCAAGCGGCTCGTCTCCGCCGAGGAGACCCCGGAGGGGGTGACCGCCACGTTCGCGGACGGCACCACCGCCACCGCCGACGTGCTGATCGGCGCCGACGGCATCCGATCCACCGTCCGCACGCTGATCGACCCCGGCGCACCGGGCCCCGAGTACGGCGGCGTCCTCAGCTTCGGCGGCTACGCCGACGACGCCGCCGTACGCGCGGAACCGGGGGTCATGTACTTCGCCTTCGGCCGCACCTTCATCGGCTACTGGCGACTGCCCGACGGCCGGATCTGCTGGTTCGCGAGCCTGCCCCGCACCGAGCCCCTCACCTACGCCGAGGTCGTCCGCGTCCCCGCCGCGGACTGGCTGGCCCGCCTGCGCGACCTCTACGCCGGTCACGTCCCGGGCGAGAAGCTGCTGGCGGGCACCGACCCCGGCGACCTCATGATCACCGGCCCGATGGAGCGCATGCCCCCGGTGCCGCACTGGCACCGCGGCCGCATGGTCCTCGTCGGCGACGCGGCCCACGCCCCGTCGTCCAGCTCTGGGCAGGGCGCCTCTCTGGCGGTGGAGAGCGCCGTCGAGCTGGCCCGCTGCCTGCGCGATCTGCCGCTGCACGAGGCTTTCGGGGGGTTCGGGGCGTTCGCGGCGTTCGAGCGTCTCCGGCGCCCTCGGGTGGAGATGATCGGCGGCGACGCCGCGGCCAAGAACAAGGCCAAGGCCGGCCAGGCCGGCGACCGGCCCGCCATGCCGGCCCCCGAGCAGATGTTCGCCCCCGTCCACCTCCACCACATCGACTGGGACGCGCCCGTCGGCGCCTGACGCCGCGACCGGCAAGAGCGGGTAAACGTCGGGCACAGATGGCGTCGTGTGCCGCTCCCCGCCACATCCGGGCGTGCTCTGCTGTCGCAGGCATCGAGTGTGTCTGAGGAGGAGCGACCATGCCCCGCACAACCCGTTTCGCCCTGGCCGCCGGGCTCGCCCTGGGACTCGCCGCCGCGGCCGCCCCGGCCGTGCCGGGGCTGTCCGCCGGGATGGCGGCGGCCTCGGCCTCGCAGGCCCGTCACTGGGAGTCGGCGAGTGGGTCGGCGACCGCCGTCATCAAGAACACCGCCGGACGCGTCCTCGGCACCGTGCGGGTCGAGCGGTACGACGCGAAGAAGTCGCGGGTCAGCGTCAGCGTGCGGGGGCTCACTCCCGGGTTCCACGGCTTCCACGTCCACGCCGCCGGCGTGTGCGACGCGCGCTCCGTCGACCGGGCGACGGGCAGCGCGTTCTCCAGCGCCGGAAGCCACCTCGGCCCCGGGGAGCACGGCGACGGAGCCGGGGACATGCCGCCGCTGCTGGTGGCCGCCGACGGCACCGCCTCCGCGTCGTTCGTCACCGACAGGTTCACGCTGGAGCAGCTGGGCGACGCCAACGGCAGCGCGTTCGTGGTGCACGCCGGGCCGGACAACTTCGCGCACATCCCGGACAGGTACTTCCACCGCCCCGACGCCACCGGCGCCACGGGCCCGGACGCGACCACGCGCAAGACCGGCGACGCCGGCGCCCGGATCGGCTGCGGGGTCGTCAAGGTCCACGCCTGATCCGTCGCCTCCCGAGCGATGTCAGGAGATGTGGCGGCGCAGCCAGTCGACCAGCGGGACCAGCGCCCGCCAGGTCGAGCGGACCCGGTCGAGGGTCTCGGGGGTGTGCAGCCACGGCTCCGGCTCGAACCGCCGCCCGGCGTGCAGCGTCTTGTGCCGGAGGAGTTCGAGCCGGGGGTGGTCCTCGGGCGTCCCGCGGGGACGGGTCTTGAGCCGGTCGCCGCCGACCGTCAGGTCACCGGGCAGGGCCGCGAGGGTCTCCTCCAGCAGGGTCCCGGCGGTGTCGTCGTCCAGCGCCTCGCGGTAGCGGAGCACCTGGTCGCCCGGCATCCACCAGCCCGCCGCCACGTAGAGGCCGTCGGCGTCCACCTGCACGTAGTAACCGACGCCCTCCACGCCCACTCCGCAGTAGGCCCCCTGATGCGTCTTGTACGGCGACTTGTCCTTGGAGAACCGGACGTCGCGGTGCGGCCGGAACAGGTGGGCCGGTCCGAACTCCGGCTCCAGCTCGTCCATGAGCGCGAGCATCGGCGCCCGGACCCCGGTCTCGTACAACTCCTTGTGGGCCGACCAGTACGCCTTCGAATTGTCGGCGACCAGGCCCTCGTAGAAGATGAGCGCCTCGTCAGGGAACCCGCTGAAACCCATGCCACCCACCTTCGCACGCCCCACCGACAGTCCCGGGACCGGGACCGGGACCGCGCTTACGCGCTCAGCGCCGCCGTCGCGCCGTGCCGAAGATCGACCTGGTGATCTCCCGGCCGAGCGCGGTCGCGGCGGTGCGGGCCAGCGACCTGAACTCCTTCGAGGCGAGCATCTCTTCGAGCGCCGACTGCCTGGGGCCCTCTCCGGTCTCCCCTCCGGTCTCCCGACCGGGGCTTGCGGCTCGGGCTCCTGCTGCCGGGCCAGACGCGCGGCGAGGATCTCGTACGCCGACTGCCGGTCCACGGCCGTGCCGTACTTCGGCAGGAGCGGGGACGCGGCGATGATCCCCTGGACGACCGCCGGGGCGGACGGCGCCATGAGCGAGCGCGGCGCGCGCAGCCGTGTCCAGGCGACCGGCGTCGGGGCCCCGGTCTCGGACAGGACCGTGACGACCGCCTCCCCGATGCCGAGCTCGGTGAGCAGCCGTTCGAGGTCGTAGGAGGAGGCGGGGAACGTCGAGACGGTCGCCTTCAGCGCCTTGGCGTCCTGCGGGGTGAAGGCGCGCAGGGCGTGCTGCACGCGCGCGCCGAGCTGGGCGAGGACGTCGGCCGGCACGTCCTTGGGCGTCTGGGTGACGAAGAAGACCCCGACCCCCTTCGACCGGATCAGCCGCACGGTCTGGGTGATCGACCTGAGGAACGCCTTGGACGCGTCCTCGAACAGCAGGTGCGCCTCGTCGAAGAAGAACACCAGCGACGGCTTGTCGGGATCCCCCACCTCGGGCAGCGTCTCGAACAGGTCCGCGAGCAGCCACATCAGGAACGTGGAGAACAGCTGCGGCCGGTCCTGCACGGCGGGCAGCTCCAGGATGGAGATCACGCCGCGCCCGTCCGGCGTGGTCCGCAGCAGGTCGTGCACGTCGAACTCGGGCTCGCCGAAGAACGCCTCCGCCCCCTGGGCCTGGAAGTTCACCAGGGCGCGCAGGATGACCCCGGCGGTGGACGCCGACAGCCCGCCGATGCCGCTCAGCGCCTCCGGCGTCTCGGTCAGATAGCGGATGACGGCGATCAGGTCCTTGAGGTCCAGCAGCGGCAGCCCGTTCGTGTCGGCGAAGTAGAAGATCAGCCCGAGCGACGACTCCTGGGTCTCGTTGAGTTCGAGCACCCGCGACAGCAACGTCGGCCCGAACGCGCTCATGGTGGCGCGCAGCGGGATGCCCTCCCCCACGCCGCCGAGGGAGAAGAACTCGGTCACGCAGCCCTCGGGCGCCCAGTCCTGGCCCACGTCGGCGGCCCTGCGGGCGATCCGGTCGCCCGGCGTCCCCGGCGAGGCCAGGCCGGACAGGTCGCCCTTGACGTCCGCGAGGAACACCGGCACGCCCTGAGCGGCGAGCTGCTCGGCCATGAGCTGCAGCGTCTTTGTCTTCCCCGTGCCGGTCGCCCCGGCCACCAGGCCGTGCCGGTTCATCATGCGCACGGGGATGCGGACGCGCTCGGCGGGATCGGCCGTGCCGTCCTCGCGTACGAGCGCGCCCAGCTCCAGCGCCGGGCCCTCGAAGTCGTAGCCCTTCATCGGTTCGTGTACTTCTTCCCGGGCGTGGTGCTGCCGAGCAGCTCCGAGACGGTCACGTACGTGAAGCCCTTGTGGTCGAGCTTGTCGAGCAGATGGGGCAGCGCCTGCACGGTGGTGGGGTGGATGTCGTGCATGAGCACGATGTCGCCCGGTTTGGCCGCGGCGCTGCGCTGGGCGATCGTCGTGGGGTTGCGGTTGAGCCAGTCGAGGGTGTCGACGGCCCACAGGATCTGCGCGAGCCCGGTCTGCTTCGTCTCGTTGTCCACCGCCTGGTTCGTCGCACCGTACGGCGGGCGCATGAGCCGCATCGTCACGCCGGTCGCCTTCCGCACGGCCTCCTGCGTCCGGTCCAGCTCGCGGCGCAGGGCGTCGGACGACAGCCCCGGCAGCGAGGCGTGGTCCCAGGAGTGGTTGCCGATCTCGTGGCCCTCGGCGGCCATCCGCCGCACGAAGTCCCGCGTCTCGCCCGTGATCATCTGCCCGAGGATGAAGAACGTGGCCCGGGCGTGGTGGGCCGCGAGGAGGTCGAGGACGTGCCCGGTGTATTCGGCCGGCCCGTCGTCGAACGTCAGCGCCACGCATTTGTGCTGCCTGCAGTCGACGCGCCGCGGCGGCGGGACCGCGGGCAGGCGCGGCCCCGGCGCTCCCCGTTGCGCCCCCGCGAGCCGGAAGCGCAGCAGGTCGGCGTCGAAATGCCGGGGCGTGCCGAAGCGCGGATGCGGCGCCACGGGACGTTCCCCCGCGGCCGGTACGGTGGTTGTCCTGGCCTGGGCACATCCGCCGAGCAGCAGCAACGACAGCAGAACGGATCCGATCCGCATACGACCCCCCGGAGCAGGCGGGGGGCCACGAACGCTACGGATAGCCTCCGGCCGCTCCCCCCCGCAGAACCTTTTCCAGCTCCTCCCACCAGGGCGGCACGTCCGCCTTGAGTTCGGCGTACCTGCGCGCCACCCGGATGGCGCATCCTGCGGGGTCCGTACCCAGGTGCCGGCACTTCACGGCACCCTCGCGCCAACGGTAAAAGCCCTCACGGAAGGTCACGACCAGGCCTATCCAGACGGAGAGAGTAGCCTCGTCACCGATCTCGTAGGCGTCGGCCACCCCGAGCGCGGCGAGTTCCGCGCGAAGTTTTTCCACCGCGACTCGCGACTCACTCACCGGCCACCGCCCCCTGCACAGCAGACACGCACAAAAAGGGATGTACCCAACCTTGGAGCGGCGCTTGCGGATTCATTCTGTAATCATCGGCTACTAAGCGTCACCACGCAGCCCTTACTCGTCAGTCATGTGCGGGTTCTCCGGCAGCAGGAGGCTCACCGAGGTTGGGCGGCACCGTCGCATCAGGCGGTTCGGGGGGCTCGGTGACCACCATCACGAACCGCAGCGGCTCGTCGTGCTCGTTGGCGTACCGGTGCGGCCGGTCGGCGCTGAACACGACGGCGTCGCCGGGCCCCACGACGTGGCTCCTGCCGTACACGGTCAGCGTGAGCCGTCCCTCCAGGACGGTGAGCATCTCGCGGGTGCCGGCGGGATGCGCGTCGCCGTCGTGGTGCTCGCCCGGCCCGAGCCGCCAGTCCCACAGCTCCAGGATCGCGGGCGCGTCCGTCCCCACGAGCAGGCGGGCCGACCCTCCCCCCGGATGCCGGAACGTCACGACCTCGGAATCGTGCACGACCCGTACGACCGGGGTGTCGGCGACCTCCACCAGCCGCGCGAGGGTCACGCCCAGCGCGTCGGCGATCCGGGTGAGCGTGTTGACGCTCGGGTTGGTGCGGCCCTGCTCGATCTGGATGAGCATGCCGCGGCTCACGTTCGACCTGGCCGCGAGCTCGTCGAGGGTCATCCCCCGGTGTGCCCGCTGGCCCCGTACGTTCGCGGCGATGGCCGCGGTGATCGTCGCAGGATCAGCCATGAGTACAGCGTAGTGATCTCCTACTACAATCCATTGCACTCTCGATGCAATCTTTTGGGGGATCTGTGACGGCGGTGGCCCTCGCTACGGCATGCGCGGTGATCTTCGGCACGGCCGACTTCTTCGGGGGGCTCGCCACCAGGCGGTCGAAGGTGCTGGCCGTCGTCGTGCTCTCCCAGCTCGGCGGCCTGCTGCTGGTGGCCGCCCTGCTCCCGGTGCTGCCGGGCCACGCGAGCACGGCCGCGCTGGCCTGGGGGATGGCCTGCGGGGTCGCCGGCGCCTTCGGCATCGTGCTGTTCTACCGCGGCCTGGCCACCGGGATGATGTCGGTGATCGCCCCGACCACGGCCACGACCGCGATGGCGGTCCCCGTGGTGTTCGGCCTGCTCACCGGCGACCGGCCGTCCGCCCTGGCGCTCGTGGGCGTCGCGCTCGGCCTGTTCGCCGTCCTGCTGGTCAGCCGCGAGCCGAACGGCGGGGCGAGCGGCCCGAAGGCAGGGCCGATCCTCGCCGCCCTGGTGTCGGGAGCGGGTTTCGGCGGGTTCTTCGTGCTGCTCAAGCTGG
This sequence comes from Microbispora sp. GKU 823, assembly GCF_002027145.1. NCBI lineage: Bacteria > Bacillati > Actinomycetota > Actinomycetes > Streptosporangiales > Streptosporangiaceae > Microbispora > Microbispora sp. GKU 823. Next base: position 153,783 of record NZ_MWJN01000002.1, read on the forward strand.
CCCCGGCCGACTCGGGCACGTGGCCCCTGCTGGGGGCGAGGATCGCGTCGATCACGCTGGTCGCGCTGCTGGCCCTCACGACCCGCAGGAGCCTGCGTCCGGTGCCCGGCAGCCTCACGGTGACGATCACGGCCGGGGTGCTCGACATGGCCGCCAACGTGCTCTATCTCTTCGCCGCGCAGCGGGGGATGCTCACCCTGGTGGCCGTCCTGGTGTCGCTCTATCCGGCGAGCACGCTGCTGCTCGCGCGTTACGTCCTGGGCGAGCGGCTGAGCCCGGTGCAGATCACCGGCGTCGGGTTCGCGCTCGGCGCGATCGCCCTCATCGCCGCCTGAACTCGCGCCCCTGAACCGCGCCCCTCAACCGCGCCCCGAAGCGCGTCGGGGCCCGCCGGCGCGGGACACCACGTCCCTGCGCTCCTCACGGGCCCGTCAGGCGCGGGTCAGGCGGCGCACACCTGCTCGGGGACGCGTACGACGCCTTCCTCGCGGGCGTAGTCCTCCAGCATCCCCCGGAGCTGGCGGCGGCCCCGGTGCAGCCTGGACATGACGGTGCCGATCGGGGTGCCCATCCGGTCGGCGATCTCCTTGTACGCGAAGCCCTCGACGTCGGCCAGGTAGACGGCCACCCGGAAGTCCTCCGGCAGGGCTCGCAGGGCGTTCATCACGACGCTGTCCGGGATCTGGTCGAGCGCCTCGGTCTCGGCCGAGCGCAGCCCGGTCGACATGTGCGACTCGGCCGCGGCCAGCTGCCAGTCCTCGATCTCCTCGGCGGCCGACAGCTTGGGCGAGCGCTGCTTCTTCCGGTAGTCGTTGATGAAGTTGTTCGTGAGGATGCGGTGCAGCCACGCCTTGAGGTTCGTGCCCTCGCGGAACTGGTGGTACGACGTGAACGCCTTCGCGACGGTCTCCTGGACCAGGTCCTCGGCATCGGCGGGGTTGCGCGTCAGACGCATGGCGGACGCGTAGAGCTGGCTCGTCACCGGCACGACCTCACGCTCGAACCATGCCTGCCGCTGCTCGTCGGTCGAGATCATCTCTTCCCCCTACGGAACTTCTCCCCCGTTACCCGTCCGGCCGGAACACATGCGAGGTCACTCGTTCATCGTTGTGCCAAGGACATCGTGCCGATTGGGGCCTAAGCACGGTGTTAGTGTCGTCCGGCCTGGTCAGCGCCATCGCCGTGGAGACCAGGCCCGCGCGGCCAGGTCACGCGCAAGCCGAACAAGTCTCATTAGCGTAACACTGGAGCCTCAATCCGGAGTAAAATGTGGCAGATTTCACTGACCGCCCGCAGGCGCAGGCCGCCGAAGCGGTGAGCCGCTCTTTGGTGTTCATGCCGAGGAGCGTGCCAGAGTGGCGCCATGAACCACCTGGATCGGCACGATCCGGTCACGAGGGCATGGGTGGCCGACGCCATCCAGGCCGTCGAGGCCGACGCCAACCGAAGCTGTGACACTCACCTGCATGTGTTCCCGCTCCCCTCGCACTGGGGTGTCGACCTCTATCTGAAAGACGAGTCGGTGCACCCGACCGGTTCACTCAAGCATCGACTCGCCCGGTCCCTCTTCCTGTACGGCCTGGCCAACGGCTGGATCGGGCCCACCACCACGATCATCGAGGCGTCCAGCGGATCCACCGCCGTGAGCGAGGCGTACTTCGCCCGGCTGCTCGGCCTGCCGTTCATCGCCGTGATCCCGGCGAGCACCTCGCCGGAGAAGCGGGAGATCATCGAGTTCTACGGCGGGAAGTGCCACCTGGTGGACGACCCGAGGGCGATCTACGACGAATCGCACCGGCTCGCCGCCGAGACCGGCGGGCACTACATGGACCAGTTCACCTACGCCGAACGGGCGACGGACTGGCGGGGCAACAACAACATCGCCGAGAGCATCTTCCAGCAGATGGCCCTCGAACGGCACCCGGAGCCCGCGTGGATCGTGGTCGGCGCGGGCACCGGCGGCACCTCGGCGACGATCGGCCGCTACATCCGCTACCGCCGCCACCAGACCCGGCTGTGCGTCGCCGATCCCGAGGGCTCGGCGTTCTATCCGTCCTGGATCTCGGGCGAGGAGCACGGCGGCGCCGGATCGCGGATCGAGGGCATCGGCCGGCCGCGGGTCGAGCCGTCGTTCCTGCCGACGGTCATCGACCGGATGACCCAGGTGCCGGACGCCCTGTCGATCGCGGCCATGCACTGGGTCAGGGAGGTCACCCGCCGGGAGGTCGGCGGCTCGACCGGCACCAACATCGCGGCGGCGGTGCAGATCATCCGCGAGATGCGGGAGCGGGGTGAGCGCGGCAGCGTGGTCACGCTGATCTGCGACGGCGCCGAGCGCTACCGCGACACCTACGGCGACCCGCGCTGGCTGTCGGAGCAGGGCATCGACGTCGGCCCCCACCTCGAAGAGTTGCGCGCCTTCCTCCGGAGCTGACGATCGGCGGGCCGGGGATCTCCGGCCCGCCGCCGTCTCCTGTTCGTCAGTCGCCCAGCAGCGCGTCGACGAAGACGTCGGGGTCGAACGGCGCGAGGTCGTCCGGTCCCTCACCAAGGCCCACCAGCTTCACGGGCACGCCCAGCTCGCGCTGCACCGAGATCACGATGCCGCCCTTGGCCGTGCCGTCCAGCTTGGTCAGCGCGATGCCGGTGACGTTGACCACCTCGGCGAAGACCTGCGCCTGGCGCATGCCGTTCTGCCCGGTGGTCGCGTCGAGGACGAGGAGCACCTCGTCCACCGCCGCCTTCTTCTCGATGACCCGCTTGACCTTGCCCAGCTCGTCCATGAGGCCGGTCTTGGTGTGCAGCCGTCCCGCGGTGTCGATGATGACGGTGTCCGCCTTGTCCTCGATGCCCTTGGCCACGGCGTCGAACGCCACGGACGCCGGGTCGCCGCCCTCCGGGCCGCGCACCACGCCCGCGCCGACGCGGTCACCCCACGTCTGGAGCTGGTCGTCGCCGCCGCGCGGAAGGTGTCGGCGGCGCCGAGCACGACCTTCCTGCCGTCGCCGACCAGGACCCGGGCGAGCTTGCCCGAGGTCGTGGTCTTGCCGGTGCCGTTGACACCGACGACGAGGACGACAGCCGGCCGCTCCCCGTGCGGCTGGGTGTGCAGGGTGCGGTCCAGGTCCGGCGCGACCTGCGCGAGCAGTTCCTCGCGCAGCAGCTTGCGCACCTCCTCGGGGGTGCGGGTGCCGAGCACCTTCACCTTCGTCCGCAGTTCCTCCACCATTGCACGGGTGGGGGCCACGCCGACGTCGGCCGTGATCAGTGTCTCCTCGATCTCGTCCCAGACCTCGTCGTCGAGCCGGTCGCGCGACAGCAGTTCGAGCAGGCCCCGGCCGAGGACGTTCTGCGAACGGGCGAGCCTGCCGCGCAGCCGCACCATCCGGCCGGCCGAGGGCGGCGGGACCTCGATCTCGGGAGCCTTGATCAGCTCTTCGATCGGAGGGGCGGGCGGCGGCAGTGTGGTCGTCGTGCCGCCGTCCTCTTCGCCCAGCCCCGTCTTCGCGGGCTCCTCCGCAACGGGAGCCTTCGGCTCGGGCGGGGCCGGCGGCGCGGGCGGCAGGTCCTTCGCCTTCGGCCGGAACAACAGCCACAGGCCACCCACCGCCAATATGGCGACGATGGCCACGATCACGATGATGCCGAGGTAACCGTCCACACCATGCAGTTTCCCAGATCACCCGCATTACTCCGGCCAGGGCAACTCAATCGAGCGATCCGGAGGGGCGCGCCGCCGGTCTGGACTGAGGAGCGCGCGGGAGCGAAGCGACCAGAGCGCGACGAGGGAAGACGGCGGGTGTGAGCGCCCCGATGGTGAGCGGGAAACGCGCTCTCCTCAGACCTTCTCGCGGAGGCGCTGGCTGACGACCTGGGTGACGCCGTCGCCGCGCATCGACACGCCGTACAGCGCGTCGGCGATCTCCATCGTGCGCTTCTGGTGCGTGATCACGATGAGCTGTGAGGTCTGTCTCAGTTCCTCGAACAGGGTGAGCAGCCGCTGCGTGTTGGTGTCGTCGAGTGCCGCCTCGACCTCGTCCATCACGTAGAACGGCGACGGGCGCGCCTTGAAGATCGAGATGAGGAACGCGACCGCCGTCAGCGACCGCTCGCCGCCGGACAGCAGCGACAGCCGCTTGACCTTCTTCCCGGGCGGCCTGGCCTCGACCTCGACGCCGGTCGTCAGCATGTCCTCGGGGTCGGTCAGCAGCAGGCGGCCCTCGCCGCCGGGGAAGACCCGCTGGAAGATCCCCTGGAACTCGCGCGCCACGTCCTCGTACGCCGCCGCGAAGACCTGCTCGACCCGGTCGTCGACCTCCTTGACCACGAGCAGCAGGTCGCGCCGGGTCTTCTTGAGGTCTTCGAGCTGCGAGGTCAGAAAGGCGTGCCGCTCCTCAAGCGCGGCGAACTCCTCCAACGCCAGCGGGTTGACCTTGCCGAGCTGGGTCATCTGCCGTTCGGCCGTCCTGGCCCGCTTCTCCTGCTCCTCCCGCACGTACGGCACCGGCGGGTCGCCGGGCACCGGCACGCTCGGCCCGTATTCGGCGATCAGCGGTTCGAGCTCGATGCCGTACTCCTCCAGGGCACGCTGCTCCATCTGCTCCAGGCGCAGCCGCCGCTCGGTCCTGGCCATCTCACTGCCGTGGACCCGGTTGACCAGGGCGTCCAGCTCGGAGCTGAGCTCCCGTACGCGCAGGCGCACCTGCTTGAGCTCGGCGTCGATCTGCCCGCGCGCCCGCTCGGCCTCGTCGCGTTCCTCGGCGGCGCGCGCGAGCGAGCCCTCCAGTGCGCTCAGGGCGGCACGGGCGCCGTCGCCACCGCCGCCGCGATCTCCGCCTGCCGGCGGCGGCGTTCCCGGTCGGCCGCGGCCCGGGCGCGGTCCTGCCGCTCGCGCTGCGCCGCGCGCAGCAGGGCGTCGGCCGTCCCGCGATGCCCCGCACCCGCTCCTCGGCCGTACGGACGGTCAGCCGGGCCTCCATCTCGGCCTGCCGGGTGACGCCGCAGGCGGCGGCCAGCTCGTCGCGGGTGTCGGTGGTCGGCTCCGCCTCCAGCTCGGCGGCGTACTCCGCCTCGGCGAGCTGCTCCTCCAGCTCCACCACCGCGGCCTGGGCCTGCTCGCGCGCCTCCTGGGCGTCCACGACGGACCTGCTCAGCCGGGCCGCCTCGTCCTGGGCGGCCTTGACGGCGGCCTCCAGCCGGGCGAGCTGCTTGGCCGCCGCCGCCGCCCGCTGGTCGGCCTCCCGCTGCCTGCCACGCAGGCGGTCGAGCCCGGCCTGCGCGGCGTTCAGCCCGTTCTGCGCGGCGTTGACGCCGCTCTGGGCGGCGCTCACGCCGCTCTGCGCCTCCGTGACCCGCGCCTGCGCCTCCTCCAGCGCGAGCTGGCACTCCCGTTCCGCGGCCACGGCCTCGGCCAGCGCCTCCGCGTGCCGTTCGGCCCCGGCTCTGGCGGTGGCGAGATCGGCGGCGGCCTCGTCCAGGGCCGTGCGCATCTGCAGCAGCGAGGAGCCGCCGCCCGAGCCGCCGTGCGCGGCGTGGACGCCGAGCAGGTCGCCGGAGGTCGTGACGGCCCGCAGCTCCGGATGGGCGTCCACGACCTTGCGCGCGGTGAGCAGGTCGGGCACCACGATCACGTCGGACAGCAGCGCGTCCACGGCGGGGCGCAGCTCGTCCGGCACGGTCACCAGGTCGGCGGCCCATTCCGCGCCCGCGACGGGCACCTCCGGCCGCGCGGCGCCACTCTGTCCACCACCGCTCTGGCCGCCGCCGCTCTGGCGGTCGCCCGCGATCAGGAGGGCGGCGCGGCGGCGTCGGCCTCGCGCAGGTGCTCGACGGCCGCGACGGCGGCGGTGAGCGAGGCGACGGCCACCCCGTCCACGGCCAGCACGGCCGCGACGGCCGCCTCCGCCCCCCGGACGTACGGCCAGCAGCGTGGCGATCGGGCCGAGCAGGCCGGGCAGCCCGGCGCCGAGCAGCGCGGCGGCGCCGTCCGCTCCCCCGGCCAGGCTCATCTCCAGGGCCTCGCACCGCGCCTGGAGAGCGGCGACCGCGCGCTGTGACTCCTGGTCGGCGGCCCTGGCCGTGCTCACGGCGGCCTTGGCGGCGGCAAGCGCGTCCCTGGGCGCGGCCAGGTCGGCCCGCGCCCGCTCCACGACGGCCTCGGCCTCCTCGGCCACGGCCCTGGCCTCCTCCACCGCGGCGCGGGCGAGGTCCACACCTTCCTGCGCGGCCTCCAGCTCGGCCACGAGCTCGGGGTCGGCCGGCGGCTCGTTGAGCGCCTGCGCGTCGAGCTCGTCCTGGGCCTGCTCCGCGCGCCGGGTGGCGTCCTCGACGGCCTTGGTGAGCCTGCCGATCTCGTCTCCGGCGGCCCTGGCCCGGCTCCTGGCCGACTCGACCTGGCCGCGGAGGCGGGCGAGGGCCTCGCGGCGGTCGGCCGCGGCGCGGGAGGCGGCGGTCAGGCGCCGCTCCTCGGCGGCCAGCGCCTCCTCGGCCTCGGCGCGGACCTCGACGGCGGCCTCCAGGCGCTCGCGCGCCTCGTCCAGCTCCTCCGCCAGCACCCGCTCCTGCTCCCGCACCTCGGCGGCCTCGCGCTCCAGGTCCTCCGGGTCGCGCCCGCGCCGCTCGATGGACGCGGCGTCCGCGGCGTGCCGCCGCCGTTCGGCCGCGAGGCTCTCCACGCCGCGCAGCCGCTCGCGCAGGGCCGAAAGGCGGTAGAAGGTCTCCTGGGCGGCCTTGAGGCGCGGCTGGGCCTCGTTCTCGGCCGCCTCAAGCTCGGCCTCCCGCCGCTGGCCCTCGGCCAGCTCCGCCTCCACCTGGGCACGCCGCGCCTGTACGGCCGCCTCGTCGGCCTCCTCCCGCTGCAGCGTGTCGCGCAGGGTGATCACGTCGTCGGCGAGCAGGCGCAGGCGCGCGTCACGCAGGTCGGCCTGGATGACAGCCGCCTTGCGGGCGATCTCGGCCTGCCTGCCCAATGGTTTGAGCTGGCGGCGCAGCTCGGCCACGAGGTCCTGGACGCGGGTCAGGTTGGCCTGCATCGCGTCGAGCTTGCGGAGCGCCTTCTCCTTGCGCTTGCGGTGCTTGAGTACGCCCGCGGCCTCCTCGATGAACGCCCGGCGCTCCTCCGGCCCCGCGTGCAGCACCTGGTCGAGCTGGCCCTGGCCGACGATGACGTGCATCTCCCGGCCGATGCCGGAGTCGGACAGCAGTTCCTGGATGTCCAGAAGGCGGCAGGTGTCGCCGTTGATGGCGTACTCGCTCTGGCCGGACCGGAACATCAGCCGGCTGATCGTCACCTCGGTGTAGTCGATCGGGAGCGCGCCGTCGGTGTTGTCGATGGTCAGCGTGACCTCGGCGCGGCCGAGGGGCGGGCGGCTGGAGGTGCCCGCGAAGATGACGTCCTCCATCTTGCCGCCGCGCAGCGACTTGGCGCTGTGCTCGCCCATCACCCACGCGAGCGCGTCCACGACGTTGGACTTGCCGGAGCCGTTGGGGCCCACCACGGCGGTGATGCCCGGCTCGAAGCGCAGGGTGGTGGCCGAGGCGAAGGACTTGAAGCCGCGTAAGGTGAGCGTCTTCAGGTACACGTCCGCCCCCCTCGGTGCCGCCTGGCGTTTGGGGGGAAAGACTACAGCTCCCGAGGGCCGGGTACGCGGGGATAGGCACCGGCGCCCGCTCGGGGAATGAACACGAGGTAACGACAAGCCGGGCGGTTCACCCGTTCCGCCCACGGCTCGTTATTTATGATCAGTTAGCCGCCGAATCAATTACCGGGGAACGACGGTGGAAATGGCAAGGGACGCCTTTGCGGGGCGTCCCTACAATCCTTTCCCGTTTCCTGCCGGACCTCAGGTGAGAGCCGGCTCGCGATCCTGCAGCCGGACCAGGGCCTCGTCACGAGTTTGCGCCGCAAGCGCGTCGTTCTGGGCCTGGAGCCGGTTGAGTTCTGCCTCGAGGTCGCGGATGCGCTGCTGGAGACGGCGCATTTCCGAGATCATCCGAGGGTCAGGACCGCCGACGTGGCCGAGTAGAGCCTTCGCCATAGTAAAGGGTCCTCCACGCTGAGTGACCAGACTGGTTCGCGCACTTCATGCCGCGGGAGGGGTGCGCGTGGTTCCTCTCAAGAGTCGCACCGGCAATGGAGACGGTCAAGTTGAACGCTCCGCACAGGCGTGCCGGTGGGCACTCTCGCTAGATAAATATACCGGATTTGAGGGGTTTGAGGGAAGCCCTACCTCTCGACAAACCCGGCGATACCTCTCTTCGCATCGCTCCAGCGCTCGACCACCCCCTCAACATGGCCGGGCGTGTCTCCGGTGCGTAACAACGACAGGAGCCTCTCGCACGACTCCCTCGGGCCCTCGGCGACGACCTCGACCCTCCCGTCGGCCAGGTTCGAGGCCCACCCGACGAGCCCGAGCTCGAGTGCGCGGGCACGGGTCCACCAGCGGAACCCCACACCCTGCACCCGTCCCCGGACCCATGCCGTCAACCGAACCACGCCTACAAGTATCCAGATCGACTTCGGCCGCGACAGCGGGGGGTGGCCTACGGGCGGGCGTTCCTCGGGCGGGGCTGGCACTTCGGGCAACTGTAGGAGGACCGGTTCATGAACGCCTCGCGCCGGATCGGCGTCCCGCAACGGCGGCACGGCTCGTCCCGTCTGCCGTAGACGGCGAGCGAGCGGTCGAAGTAGCCGCTCTCGCCGTTCACGTTCACATAGAGGCTGTCGAAGGAGGTCCCGCCCTGCCCCAGCGCCTCGGTCATGACCGCGCGGACCGCCGCAAGCAGTTCGGCGATCTTCGGCCGGGTCAGCGTCTCCGTCGGGCGCGCCCAGTGCAGGCGCGCGCGCCACAACGCCTCGTCCGCGTAGATGTTGCCCACCCCGCTGATCAGCGACTGGTCGAGCAGCGCCCGCTTGATCCCCGTACGGCGCAGCCGCAGCCGTACGGCGAACTCCGCGTCGTCGAAGGCGTCCTCCAGCGGGTCGGCGGCGATGTGCGCGATCGGCTCGGGCACCGGCCGCCCCCGCCCCGCGGTCATGGGCGCCACCAGGAGGTGCCCGAAGGTGCGCTGGTCGACGAAGCGTAACTCCAGGCCGCCGTCGGTGAAGCCCATGCGCACACGCAGGTGCTTCTCGATCGGCGACAACGGGTCCACGACGAGAAGCTGGCCGCTCATGCCGAGATGGGCGATCAGCGCCTCGCCGGGCTCCTCCTCGACGGAGGCACCGTCCCGCAGGGGCAGCCACAGGTATTTGCCGCGCCGCTCGGCAGATGCCAGCGTGCGGCCCTTGAGCTGGGCGGGCAGGTCGCCGACGTTGCGGCGTACCGCCCGGGGGTGCAGGACCTCGGCCGCGGCCACCGTCCGGCCGGCGACCCAGCTCTCCAGGCCCCTGCGGACGACCTCGACCTCGGGCAGTTCGGGCATGCGCCGTCTCCGGGGCTCAGGCGCGTACGGGGCCGGCGCCCTCGCGGGCGTCGCGCAGCGCGCGGATCGCGGTCCAGGCCGCCTCGGCCGCCTGCTGCTCGGCCTCCTTCTTGCTGCGCCCGGAGCCCTTGCCGTACTCCTTGCCACCCACGCGCACGATCGCGGAGAACGACTTGGCGTGGTCGGGCCCGCTCTCGTCCACGTGGTATTCCGGCACGCCGAGCATCTCGGCGGCGGTGAGCTCCTGCAGGGACGTCTTCCAGTCGAGCCCGGCGCCGAGCGACGCCGACCGCGTGATGAGCGGGTCGAACAGCAGGTGGACGACGCGGAACGCCTCGTCGAGGCCCTTGTCGACGTACACGGTGCCGATCAGGGCCTCCAGCGTGTCGGCCAGGATGGACGACTTGTCCCGGCCGCCCGTGCCCTCCTCGCCGCGGCCGAGCCGCAGGTACTTGCCGAGGTCGAGCGTCCTGGCGACGTCCGCGAGCGCCCGCATGTTGACCACCGCGGCGCGCAGCTTGGCGAGCTGGCCCTCCGGCAGGTCCGGGTGGTTGCGGAACAGCGTGTCCGTCACCACGAGACCCAGCACCGAGTCGCCCAGGAACTCCAGGCGCTCGTTCGTCGGCAGCCCGCCGTTCTCGTAGGCGTACGAGCGGTGCGTCAGCGCCCGTTCCAGGATGCCGGTGCTGAGCCGGACATCCAGGATCTGGGCCAGCTCGTCTCTGGCGACCTCGACGGGCACGGGCTTTACGGACGGCGCGGCCATGAAATCCTCCCAACTCCTAAGTGCAGGCAGGGCCGTGCACGGGAGGCAGGTGGACCGGCCGAAGGCCCGAAGGCGTGGTGGACGCCGGTCCGCCGGGAGCCGATGGCCCCGGCGTCCACCACGGCCGCGGGCGTGCATGTCGGTGCGTACCGTCCAACCGCCACCGCACGTTCCTGTGAAGCACGGTAACGCCGACCGGGTCGTCTTGACGATCCGGCCGGCGTCCCGATGGCTACGCGCGGCCCAGATGGCGCCTCGCTGCGTTATCGTCGTCGCCCATAGCTCCGCTATGGGCTCCTCCTCCGCCTTGCGATGCATCCATCTGGATCCACGCTCACGAGGCAGCTCTACGCGCGATCAGGCCGACGGCTCGACGACCTGACGGCGGTTGTAGGTGCCGCAGGTCGGGCAGGCCACGTGCGGGCGCTTGGGCGAGCGGCACTGCGGGCAGCTCACGAGTGCGACCGCCGCCGCCTTCCACTGGGACCTGCGGGCGCGGGTGTTGCTCCGCGACATCTTCCGCTTGGGGACGGCCACGTCAACCCTCCTGATCGTCTTCCTGTTCCACAACCAAACCCTGCAGCGCCGCCCAGCGGGCGTCGATCGCTTCGTGCCGGTGGTCAGGGCCGGCCTCCGCCAGCCTGATCCCGCACTCCGCACAGAGACCGGGGCAGTCCTCACCGCACACCGGGCTCAGCGGCAGTGCGAGCACCACCGCGTCACGGAATACCGGCTCGAGATCGAGCAGTTCGCCGTCGAGGAGCAGATCGTCCTCTCCGGCGTCCTCCGCCGAGTAGAAGTAGAGCTCCTGGAAGTCGACCTCGATCTCCGAGGCCAACGGGTCCAGGCAGCGCGAGCACTCCCCCGTCAGGGGAGCCTGCGCCGTGCCCGTGACGAGCACGCCCTCCATCACCGCCTCGAGCCGGATGTCCAGCTCGACGTCGGCGTCCTTGGGAACGCCGATCATTCCGACCGCGAGGTCCGCCGGTGCCGGGAGGACCGGGCTGAGCGTGCGCATCGATCCCGGTCGGCGCCCCAGGTCGTGGGTGGAGATCACCCAGGGGGCTCGGGGATCGAGGCTGTGCAGACTCATCCTGCTCTCGTTAGGCATGGCGAATCACCGCCGTCGTGCAAGGCTGAAAGGCAAGAATACCAGCCCCGGTTCAGCCTCTGAGCCGCTCCACGAGCAGCTGGTGGACGAGGTCGGGGACCAGGCCGGACACGTCCCCGCCATACCGGGCGATCTCCTTGAGCCTGCTGGACGACAGGAAGGAGTACTCCGGGTTGGTGGACATGAACAGCGTCTCGACACCCGACATCCGGTAGTTGAGCTGGGCCATCTGCAGCTCGTAGTCGAAGTCGCTGACCGCGCGCAGGCCCTTCACGATGGTCGGGATGCCCTGCTGCCTGCAGAAGTCGACAAGCAGGCCGTGGAACTTCTCGACGCGGACGTTGCCGTACTCCTTCGTCACCGCCTGGAGCATCTCGATGCGCTCGTCGACGGTGAAGAGGCTGTGCTTCTCGATGTTGATGAGCACGGCCACGACGACCTCGTCATACAGCCGTGACGTCCGGCCGATGATGTCCAGATGTCCGTTGGTCACGGGATCGAACGACCCCGGGCAGACGACACGACGCAAGGCGCACCCCCATAGAGTCACGGGTTCCCGGCTGCGCGACCGTACCAAACGGCCGCTTCGCCGTATCGACGGACCCTGTCTTCCGTGAAGCCCGCGGGCCACACCAGGTCCTTACCCCTCGACTCCCGCTCGACGGCCACGAGCGCGCCCTCCGTGAGCCAGCCGTTGTCGCGCAGCGCCTCCAGCACCCGGGAGACCGCCTCGCCGGAGACGGCGTAGGGCGGATCGGCGAAGACGAAGTCGTACGGCTCCTCGCACGGCCGGCCCACCACCCGTTCGACCTTTTCGGCCCGCAGGGACGCCCCCGGCAGCCCGAGCGACGCGATGTTCTCCCTGATCGTGCGTACGGCCCTGGCGTCCGACTCGACCAGCAGCGCGTGGGCGGCCCCCCTGCTCAGCGCCTCGAGCCCGACGGCGCCCGACCCGGCGTACAGGTCGAGGACCCGGGCCCCCTCCAGCGAGCCGAGCGCGGAGCCGACGGTGGCGAACAGCCCCTCCCGGGTGCGGTCGCTCGTCGGCCTGGTCGATCTCCCCGGCGGGACGGCCAGCCTGCGTCCCCCCGCCGTCCCTGCGATCACCCGCGTCACGCCTTCATTGTCCCGCCCGCGACGGCCTTCCCGGCACGGCGGGCGGAAGAGGCCGGGAAGATCGCACAGGTCAAGAGTGGGCAAGCGGCGGCGACGAATGAGTAAGAGCCGTATCGCGGGCTCCGTCACATGCGCATCATGAGTTCTGCGGCCTTCACGGTGACCCAGGGGAAGGCCGGCCGGCGTGGTCGTGAGCCCTTCCGCACGTCGGCGCCTCGGCACCTGACCCGAGGGCGGGCCCGGCCGGGGACGGCATTCGGGGGGAGGCCGTCCCAAGGCTGGGCCCTGGGTCGTTAACGGGCGTCGTGTTCACACGGCGCCCGTTTCATTTTCCGGCCCGCACACCGGCGATCACGCCTTTTCGAGGAACTCTGCGCGTTCGTCGGCGACCATGGTGTCGATCTCGGCGCGCAGGGCCGGGTGAGCCGACAGCTCGGAGTCGGCGGACAGCAGGGCGGTCGCCTCGGCCCGGGCGGCCTCGATCACGTCCTCGTCGCGCAGGAGCTGCAGCAGCTTGAGCGAGGACCTGCGCCCCGACTGGGCGGCGCCGAGCACGTCGCCCTCCCTGCGCTGCTCCAGGTCGACACGGGACAGCTCGAAGCCGTCGAGGGTCGCCGCCACCGCGTCGAGCCTGCGGCGCGCCTGGGTGCCCTCCGGGGCCTCGCTCACGAGCAGGCACAGCCCGGGCAGCCCGCCCCGGCCCACCCGGCCGCGCAACTGGTGGAGCTGGGAGACGCCGAAGCGGTCGGCGTCCATGATGACCATCACCGACGAGTTGGGGACGTCGACGCCGACCTCGATGACCGTGGTCGCGACCAGGACGTCGATCTCGCCCCGGGAGAAGGCGCGCATCGCCGCGTCCTTGTCCTCGGGCGCGAGCTTGCCGTGCAGCGCCTCGATCCGCAGGCCGGCCAGCGGCCCCTCCGCGAGCATGCGCGCGACGTCGAGCACCGCCAGGGGCGGCCTGCGCTCGTCGTCGTCCTTCGCCAGGTCGCCCTCGTCGCCCTCCTGGTCGCCGATGCGCGGGCACACCACGTACGCCTGGCGGCCCAGGCCGACCTCCTCGCGTACCCGCTGCCAGGCGCGGTCGAGGAAGTGGGGCTTCTCCGCGGCGGGCACCACGTGGGTGGTGATCGGGGCCCGGCCCGACGGGAGCTGGGACAGCGTGGAGACCTCCAGGTCGCCGAACACGGTCATCGCGACCGTCCGCGGGATCGGCGTCGCCGTCATGACCAGCACGTGGGGGCGTCCGCCGCCGCCCTTCTCACGCAGCGCGTCGCGCTGCTCGACGCCGAACCTGTGCTGCTCGTCCACCACGACCAGCCCGAGGTCGGCGAACTGGACGTGCTCCTGCAGCACGGCGTGGGTGCCGATCACGATGCCGGCCGCGCCTGAGGCGGCGTCGAGCAGCGCGCTGCGCCGCGCGGCGGCCCCCATCGAGCCGGTGAGCAGCGCGACCGAGGTTCCGCCGAACATCCCGCCGGCCGCGAGGTCGCCCAGCATGTTCACGATCGAGCGGTGGTGCTGCTGGGCGAGGACCTCGGTGGGGGCGAGCAGCACGGCCTGCCCGCCGGAGTCGACCACCTGGAGCATCGCGCGCAGCGCGACCACGGTCTTGCCCGCGCGACCTCGCCCTGCAGGAGCCGGTGCATGGGGTGTTCACGGGCGAGGTCGGCGGCGATCTCCTCGCCCACCTGCCGCTGCCCCTCGGTGAGCTGGAACGGCAGCCGCTTGTCGAACTCCCGCAGCAGCCCGTCGTCGCGCCCGGGGCGGGCCCTGGCGAGCCAGGCGGACGCGGCCATGCGCCGCCGCACCAACACGGCCTGCAGGACGAACGCCTCGTCGAACTTCAGCCGGTCGTGCGACCGGGCGACGTCCGCCTGGCTGCGGGGCCGGTGGACGCGCCGCAGCGCCTCCTCGATCGGCAGCAGCCCCAGCCGCTCCCGTATCTCGGCGGGCACCGGGTCGTCCAGGCTGAGCACGTCGAGCACCGTGCGCACGGCCCGGCGGATCTTCCAGCTCGGCAGCCCCTGGGCGGAGGGGTAGATCGGCACCAGCGCGGAGGCGAACTCCTCGGCCGTCTCCTCCGTCTCGTCGAACGACTCGTACTCGGGATGGGTGAGCGAGACGCGCCTGGTCCTGCCGCCGACGAAGACGCCGACCTTGCCGGAGAACATCGCCTCGGTGCCGGGGGTGAGCCGCTGCTCGGCGACGTAGGCGCCCTTGCCGAAGAAGGCCAGGTGCAGCTTCTCCTTGCCGTCGGTCACCTCGATGTCGAGCCAGGTGCCCTGCCGGTTCTTCATCGGCCTGCGCACGGCGGACGACACCTTGGCGACCACGGTGACGTGCTCGTCGTGCTCCAGTGACGCGATGGGCGTCAGCTCTCCCCGCTGCGCGTACCGCCGCGGATAGTGGCGCAGCAGTTCACCGACCGTGCTGATGCCCAGCGCGCTCTCCAGCGGGGCGGCCGACCTGCCGACCACCTTCTTGAGCGGCTCGTCGAAGCTCGTCACGACACCAATTCCTACCCGTACAGGCCGACAATCCGGCTACTCGACGCCGATCAGGAGGGGATAGCCGCCCTGCCCGCCCTCGTACACGACGATCTCCAGGTCCGGGCGGACCCGCTCCAGATGGTCGCGTACGGCGTCGAGCAGCGCCTCGGGCGCGCCGGCGCCGGTGACGAGCGTGACCATCTCGCTGCCGCCGGAGACCAGGCGCCGGGCGACCTCGACCGCGGTCGCCGCCAGGTCCGCGCCGATCAGCGCGACCTCGCCGTCCACCACCCCGAGCACGTCGCCGGGGCGGCAGATCCCGGCGCTGGTCATCGCCTCGCGGTCGGCCACCCACACGTGCCCGTGGCGGGTGTGCCCGGCGGCGTCGGTCATCGCCACGATGTCGTCGTCGAAGCGGCGCAGCGGGTCGTGCACGGCCAGCGCGGCCAGGCCCTGCACCGACGCCCGGGTGGGCAGGACGCTGACCGTCACGCCCTCCTCCCTGGCGATCTCCGCGGCGGCCACGGCGACGTCGTACACGGCCGCGTCGTTGGGCAGCACCGCGACCTCGGCGCCGGCCTCGCGGACGGCCCGCAGCAGGGCCGCCGCCGCCCGGGGGCCGAGCCCGGCTCGCGCCGCCACGACCACCGCTCCCGCCTCCCGGAACAGCGCGGCCAGGCCGTCACCGGCGGCGACCGCGACGACGCCCCTGGCCGGGGCCGGCTCGTGCGGCCGTCCCCCGAGATAGGTCACCTTGATCCGATGCGGGCGCCCGGCCCGCAGCCCGGCCTCGATCGCCGCGCCCGCGTCGTCCACGTGGACGTGGACGTTCCACAGGCCCTCTCCACCGACGATCACCAGGCTGTCCCCCAGCGTGTCGAGCTCGTCCCTCAGCCGGTCCACTTCGTGCGCGCCCGCGTCCAGGAGGTACATGACCTCGTAACCCGGGCCGTCCCCGTCCCGCCGTCCGAGCTCCTCCGGCGCGATCCGCGCGGCGGGGGCGGGCACCTCGTGCCGCTCGCTGTACGCCTCGGTCACCACCTCGGCCAGGCTCTCCAGCATGATCACCAACCCGGCCGCGCCCGCGTCCACGACGCCGTTGCGGGACAGCACGCCGAGCTGACCCGTCGTACGGCGCAGCGCCCGCCGCGCCTCCTCCGCCGCCAGGCGGGCCACCTCGGCCAGGTCGTCGGGCGCGTCGCGTACGGCATGCGCCGCATCCGACAGCACGCTCAGCACGGTGCCCTCCACCGGCCGGACCACCGCCGCCCTGGCCATCTCGGCCGCCCTCGTCAGCCCGTCGCGCAGGTCGGCGCCGCCTCCCGGCGCGCGCCCGAGCACCTCGCCCATGCCCCTGACGGCCTGGCTGACGATCACCCCGGAGTTGCCCCGCGCGCCGAGCAGGGCCCCGCGCGTCAGGGCCTCCCACGTGGCGTCCGCGTCCGCGTCGCCGGGCAGCGCGTCCACCGCCTCGGCCGCCGACAGGATCGTGAGGTGCAGGTTGGTGCCGGTGTCGCCGTCGGGCACGGGGAACACGTTGAGCGCGTCGATCTCCGCCCTGGCCCGGCCGAGGGCCGCCGCGCAGTGGCGGGACCAGCGGCGCACCGCGGGAGGATCGAGCACCTTGAGCATCGGCCGACCTTCCTTCCGCGCGCTCCAGCCCCTCGATGCGCTACCGTTGGCGGGTACGAGACTATCCCCGTTCGCCGGAGTCCCGTTTGGCGTGCACCGGTGAACATCGGATATCCTCGTGTGGCCAGCCGGTTGTCCCGGCATTGCTCGGACGAGCCGCTGCACCGGCGCCGGGCCGATCGACTGATTCAAAGGAGCGATTACCGTGGCTTCCGTCTGCGACGTCTGCGCCAAGAAGCCGATCTTCGGCAACAACATCTCCCACTCGCACCGCCGCACCCGCCGCCGCTGGAACCCCAACATCCAGACCGTGCGCGCGGTGGTCAACGGGACGCCGAAGCGGATGAACGTCTGCACCTCCTGCATCAAGGCGGGCAAGGTCTCGCGCTGACCGACTGACTCCCACGAGAGCCCGCCACCGGACCGGTGGCGGGCTCTCGTGCTCCTGTGACCGGCGACCGGCACGGACAGGCACCGGAATATCCCTGGCACGGTGCGGTTGACCATGGTCATGGCCCAGATTCTCGTGACGGGCGCGACCGGCAACGTCGGCCGGGAAGTCGTCACTCAGCTCGTATCCGCCGGTGTCCCGGTGCGCGCGTTCGTGCGCGATGCCCTGACGACCCGCCTGCCCGAAGGCGTGGAGATCGCGGCAGGAGACCTGTCCGAACCGGAAACCCTGGAAAGGGCGCTGAGCGGGATCACGACGGTGTTCCTGGTCTGGCCCTTCCTCACGTCCGAGGGCGCGCCGGCCGTCCTCGCCACGATCGCGGGCTCCGCCCGCCGCCTCGTGTACCTGTCGTCGTCGGGCGTGGACGAGAACGCCGAACGGCAGACCGATCCGATCAACCGGCTCCACGCCGACATGGAGAGCCTCATCGCGGCGTCGGGGCTGGAGTGGACCATCCTGCGGGCCGACACGATCGCGTCCAACGCCCTGGGGTGGGCCGGGCAGATCCGGCAGGACGGTGTCGTACGCGGCCCCGACATCGCCCCCACGGCGGTGGTCCACCAGGCCGACGTCGCGGCCGTGGCGGCGCGCGTGCTCACTGGCGACGGGCACGTGGGCGCCAGGCACGTGCTGACCGGACCACAGGTGGTGAGCAGGGCCGACCAGGTCCGCATGATCGGGGAGGCGATCGGCCGTCCCCTGCGCTTCGAGAAGCTTCCCGTGGAGACGGCACGGGAGCGCATGCTCGCGGACGGCAGGCCGCCCGCCCTGGTCGAGGCACTGCTGGCGAGCACGCGACGGCCCCGCTCCGATCTCATCACCTCGACGGTGGAGGAGATCACCGGAAGGCCCGCGCGGACGTTCCGGGAATGGGCCGCCGACCACGCCGCCGACTTCCGCTGACGACTCAGGCGTCCGTCCGCATCCGCCAGCCGTGGTCCACCGGGCCGATGCCCATGCCCAGCGGGAAGCCGTGCGCGATGGCGCCCGTGACGTACTCCTTGGCCTGCCGTACGGCGCCGGGCACGTCCTCGCCGAGAGCGAGGTACGACGCGATCGCGGAGGCGAGCGTGCAACCGGTGCCGTGGGTGTGCCGGTTGTCGTGCCGCTCGGCGGTGAAGCGGTGCTCGCTCGACCCGTCGGTGAGCAGGTCCACCGGCTCGCCGGGGAGGTGACCGCCCTTGATCAGCGCCCACTTCGGGCCGAGGGCCAGCACGGCCTCGGCGGCGCGGGGCAGGTCGTCCTCATCCTCGACCTTGACGCCCGTGAGCTGCTCGACCTCCCACAGGTTGGGGGTGACCACGGTCGCGGTCGGCAGCAGCACGCTCTTGACGGTCTCCACGGCCTCCGGTGCGAGCAGGCTGTCGCCGTGCTTGGACACGCCTACCGGGTCCACCACGACGGGCGCGGTCACGCCCGCGAGCACCTCCGCGACGGTCTCCACCAGCACGGACGACGCCAGCATGCCCGTCTTGATCGCCTGGGCTCCGATGTCGCCGAGGACCGAGTCGAGCTGTGCCCGCACCGCCTCGGGGGGCAGTTCCCAGTAGCCCTGCACGCCCAGTGAGTTCTGCGCCGTCACGGCCGCGATGACGCTCATGCCGTGCACGCCGAGAGCCAGCATGGTCTTCAGGTCGGCCTGGATCCCGGCGCCGCCGCCGGAGTCCGAGCCCGCGATGGTCAGGACACGTGGTGGGGTGGTCATGCGCCCATCCAACCAAAACGCCGGCCGCTCCCCGGAGAACGCCCCATCCCCCGGGCGGGCACCCCGGCCGGGCGGGCCCGATCAGGGCGGGCGTCCCGGCGGAGCGGGCGTCCCGGCGGAGCGGGCGTCCCGGCGGGGCGGGTCAGTCGCGGTGCCGGGAGTGGCCGGGGCCGGTGACTTCGCATCGCCCCTCGGAGAGCACGCAGTCGGCGGGCGCGGCGGACGGCCGTCGGCGTGGATGGTCAGCGTCAGCGTGCCGCCCTCGTCCAGCGCGGTCTGCGAGCTCAGGGTCAGGGTGTCTCCCTGCTGCCTCCAGTCCGCCCCCTCGACCGCCGTCACCTGCCCGCCGACGGCCAGCCGGATTGTCCAGGCGGGCAGGGCCGGCCCCTCGTTGCGTACGGTGAGCCGGGCCGCGTACCCGCTCCCGTCACGGTGTGTGACCGTGAAGCGCAGCCGCACCGCCGGGTCGGCGGCGGCCAGAGCGGACTTCGTCTGCGCCGTGTCCGCGCCAGAAGAGCCGGTCGTGCCGGTCGAGCCCGCGTCGGCCGCGTCCGTGCCCGAAGTGCCCCCGGTGTTCCCTGTGCTCCCGCTGTTCCCGGTGTCGCCGGGCGTGGTGTCGCCGGGGGCCGCGTCGTTATCGGGCACGACCTCCGCCGTGTCCGGGACGGCCGTGACCGTGGCGGGAGCATCGCCCACCCGCGGAGACGCGTGGGCCGACGCACGCGGGGCGGCGGTGGACGGGGTGCGCGTACGGGCGGACGTGTGGTCGCGATCCCTGCCCTTCGAGGTCGCCGTGGAAACCGGTGTGGCCTGAGGAGCCGCCGATCCGCCCCGCCCGGTGTCGTCCTGCCCGGAACCGGTCTTGCCGGAGTCCTCCTGGCCTGACTGGTCCTGGCCGTTCTGGACCGGGTCGCCGGTCGGATCGCCGGGCGCGGACGTCTCACCGAGGGCCTGGCCGGAGCCGGACGCTCCGTACGGCCCTCCCGCGGTGGCGCAGTTCCCGGACGTCGGGCAGGCCGTCGTCGGCTGCTCCATGCTCAGGGAGGTCCGCCCGGCGATCAGCCGTGCGCCGCCGGCCGTGACGCCCACGGCCAGCAGCACGGACAGCCCCGACACGAGCGCGAGCCGCCGCGTACGCCTCGGCCGCTTCGCGCGCCCGTCCCGGCCCCGCTCCGAGGAGCCGCGACCCCCGGAGCCCCCGGACGTCGTCAGATGCTCGGACGTCAGCAGGTGCTCGGACGATGCCAGGCTCTCGGACTCCAGCCTCTCGGGCGACAGGGCGGCGAACATCCGGGTCGTCGCCTCCGAGGGCGGCACGGGCCACGGCACAGCCCCACCGGCCTGTGCGGCGTCACCGGGCGTCGCCGGAGGACGGAAGGCCAGATGGTCCGGGCCTGCGGCCCGCCCCGGAGGATCGTCCTGAGCCGGGGAGGGCTGTCCCTCTCGCGCGTTGCGTCCTGCGGTGTGACGGCCCATGACGGTCCTTCCTGTTGCCTGACCGCCATACTTAATAACAGATCTAATACGCCTATGTCACAAATTTCACATCAAGCACGGAAGTGATCCCATCCCCCTCTGGTCCAGGTGCGTCCGTCCACCCGCACTCCGCGACCTTCCGTGACCGTCCCCACACGCGTCCACTCGGGCGGCAGCCGTACCCCGGGAGGGAACGTCGCGGCCAGAGCGTGGTCGTCACCACCGGTCAGCACCCACTCCAGGGGGTCCGCGCCGAGTTCGCGCGCCGCGGCGGACAGCGCCTCCGGCACGGGCAGGGCGGCGGCGTCCAGCTCGACGGCCACGCCGCTCGCGTCGGCGACGTGCCCGAGGTCCTGCAGCAGGCCGTCGCTGACGTCGAGCATGGCCGTCGCGCCGAGCAGTGCGGCCCGCGGGCCGCACGGGTACGGCGGCCGGGGACGGCGGTGCGCCTCCAGCAGGGTCACGAGATCCGGGGAACCGCCGGTCACCCCCGCCCCGAGCAGGGCCAGGCCGGCCGCCGCGTGGCCGAGGCGCCCCGCCACAGCGACCACGTCACCGGGACGCGCGCCCGACCGGGTCACCGGAGCCCTGCCGCCGAGGTCGCCCAGCGCGGTCACGCCGAGCACGACGGTCTCAGAACGGGCGATGTCGCCGCCCGCCACGGTCGCCCCCACCAGGTCGCACTCGTCGCGGAAGCCGTCGGTCAGGGCGTCCACCCAGTCGGTGCCGACGTCCGCGGGCAGCCCCAGTCCGACCACGAGCGCGGTGGGGTCGGCTCCCATGGCAACGATGTCGGAAAGGTTCTGCGCCGCCGCCTTCCGGCCGATGTCGTAGCCACTCGACCAGTCGCGGCGGAAGTGCCTACCCTCGATCAGTAGATCCGTGCTCACGACAACCCGGCCGTCGGGGGCCTTCAGGATCGCGGCGTCGTCGCCGGGGCCCAGCAGTACGGCCGCGGTCCGCGGAAGGCGTCCCGATATCCGCTGAATTACTCCGAATTCGCCGAGATCTCCGACTGTGATAGCACACCCCTAGTGCATTCGAGGTACGGTTACGCTCCGGCACTGATCTCTACCCGGAGGACGTCATGGTGCAGGCCTACATCCTTATCCAGACCGAGGTCGGCAGGGCCGCCAACGTGGCCGAGGAGATCTCCTCCATCCCCGGGGTGACGCAGGCCGAGGATGTCACCGGCCCCTACGACGTGATCGTCCGCGCCCAGGCCAACAACGTGGACGAGCTCGGCAAGCTCGTGGTGGCCCAGATCCAGGCCGTGCACGGCATCACCCGTACACTGACGTGTCCGATCGTCCACATCTGAGCGGAACACGAGCCGGGGAGACGATGCGAGAGGCGAAGGGGCCCGTACGCGCACCTCTGGCAGGCACCCGCGCCGCGCTGGCAGGCACGGCCCTGGCGGCGCTCGCCCTGCTCGCCGGCTGCTCGTCCACCGTCCACGTGGAGCCGCCCACGCCGACCGGCGAGGCGGCGGCGGCCTGCCGCAAGCTCGACGCGGCGCTGCCGAAGACGCTCGACGGGCTCGGCCGGGCCGCCTCCGAGCCACCCTCGCCGTACGTCGCCGTCTGGGGCGACGGCCAGATCGCCCTGCGCTGCGGCGTGCCCCGGCCGGCCGCCATGGAGCCAACGGCGGAGGTCGCCGACATCAACGGCGTCGGCTGGTTCCAGGACCCGCGCCGGCCGACGCTGTTCACGTCGACCAACCGGGTCGCGTACGTCGAGGTGACGATCGGGCAGGAGCACCAGGCCGGGGCCGTGCTGGTCGACCTCGCCGAGCCGATCAAGTCGAGCATCCCGGAGTAGCTACCGCAGGCCCGCGGGCCGGCGCAGCGCGAGCTGGATCAGCCGGTCGACCAGGGCGGCGTACGGCAGGCCGGTGGCGGCCCACAGCTGCGGCGCGACCGACAGCGACGTGAAGCCCGGCATGGTGTTGATCTCGTTGACGATCAGCTCGCCGGACGGCGTGTAGAAGAAGTCGACCCGCGACAGGCCCTCGCAGCCCAGCGCCTCGAACGCGCGCACGGCCATGGACCGCACCGTCTCCGCCACCTCGGCGGGGATGTCGGCCGGTGCCTGGAGCGCCATCTGGTCGGGATAGTACTTGGCCTCGAAGTCGAAGAACTCGCGCTCGCCCCGCACGAGAACCTCGCCGGGGACGCTCGCCTCGGGTGCGTCGTCGCCGAGCGACTCCAGCACCGCGCACTCGACCTCCCGGCCGACGATGGCGGCCTCGACCAGCACCTTCGGGTCGTGCTCGCGGGCGAGTTCGATCGCCGCCTCCAGCGACTCGGGGTCGTGCGCCTTGGAGATGCCCTGCGACGACCCGGCCCGGGACGGCTTGACGAACACCGGCCAGCCCAGTTCCTCGATCTCCTTGAGCACCCGGCCGCGGTCGAGCCGCCAGTCACGGTCGCGCACGACTACGAACGGGCCGACCGGCAGCCCGGCGGCGCGCAGCACGAGCTTCATGTACGCCTTGTCCATGCCGACCGCGCTGGCCAGCACACCCGAGCCCACGTAGCGGACCCCGGCCATCTCCAGCAGGCCCTGGATCGTCCCGTCCTCGCCGAACGGGCCGTGCAGCATGGGGAACACGACGTCCACCCGGCCGAGCGCGCGCGGGATCTCACCGGACTCGAGTGCCACAAGAGCGCCGGAGTCCCCGGGGAGCGCGAGGGCCGTGCCGGAGTCGTCCACGACGGGCAGGCGGCCGGACTCGATCGCGTAGGACTGGTTGCCCGACGCCAGCACCCAGCGCCCGTCCTGGGCGATGCCGATGGGGATGACCTCGTACTTCGACCGGTCGATGGCCTCCAGCACACTGCCTGCGCCCATCAGGGAGACGGCGTGCTCGGAGTTGCGGCCGCCGAAGACGACTGCCACGCGCACGCGTGACGGGGACTCGCGATCCTCATTCATGATGCCCGAATCTACCGTGTTCGAGGCGCAAAACGGCTTGTCAGCCGCGCGCGTCGCGGAGGTCCGAATCGCTGATCAGACGCCGTAGCGCTCCGGCTTGGGGGTACGCGACATCAGCAGCATGGCGGCCTCACCGGGGGTCATGCCGTCGTGGACGACGCCGACGACCACCTCGGTGATGGGCATCTCCACGTCGTGCTTCCTGGCCAGTTCGAGCACCGACTCGCACGACTTGACCCCTTCGGCCGTCTGCTTCGTGGCGGCGACGACCTCGGCCATCGTCATGCCGCGGCCGAGGTTCTCGCCGAAGGTGCGGTTGCGCGACAGCGGCGAGGTGCAGGTGGCGACGAGGTCGCCCATACCGGCGAGGCCGGCGAAGGTGTGCTGGTCCGCCCCGAGCACCGCGCCCAGCCGGGCGATCTCGGCAAGGCCGCGGGTCATGAGCGTCGCCCGCACGTTGTCGCCCAGGCCCATGCCGACCGCGACCCCGACGGCCAGCGCGATGACGTTCTTGACCGCGCCGCCGAGTTCGACGCCCACCACGTCGGGATTCGTGTAGGTCCGGAACCACGGCAGGTGACATGCCTCCTGGAGCCGGGCGGCCACCTCCTCGTCGGAGCAGGCGACGACCGCGGCGGCGGGCTGCCGCTGCGCCAGTTCGGGGACCAGGTTGGGCCCGGAGACCACGGCCACCCTGCGCTCCGGCACCTCGGCCACCTCGCAGATGACCTCGCTCATCCGCTTGCAGGTGCCGAGTTCGACGCCCTTCATCAGGCTGACCAGCACGGCCCCCGGCGGGATGTGGGGCTTCCACACCTGGAGGTTGGCGCGCAGCGTCTGGGACGGCACCGCGAGGACCACGAAGTCGGCGCCGTCCATGGCCTCGGCGGGGTCCGTCGTGGCGCGGATCGTGTCGGGCAGCCGCATCCCCGGCAGATACTCGGGGTTCTCCCGGGTCTCGTTGATCGCGTCGACGATCTCCGCCCGCCTGCCCCACAGGGTCGTGGGGGTGCCGGCCTCGGCGAGGATCATCGCGAACGTGGTGCCCCACGAGCCCGTTCCGAAAACAGCCGCCCTGCTCACTGGCCGCACCACTCCTCTTGCTCCGCGCGCTCCTCCCTCACCGTACGCTCCGCTCAGCCGTTGGCCGCGTTCTTGGGGTCATAAGGGACCTCCGGCGCCTTCTCATCCCGAATCTCGGCGAGCAGGTCGGTGATGGCGGCCGTGATGTCCGCGGTCGCGTCGCGCAGGACCGAGCCGCGCATGGGCTGCCCGGCGTACTTGGACAGGTCGACCGGCGGCCCGGCCAGCACGTGGAAGGTCGTGCGGGGCAGCAGCCGGGGCTTCTTCGCCCCGTACGGCAGCAGTTCCTGGGCGCCCCAGTGGGCGATCGGGACGACCGGCACGCCGGTCGCGAGGGCCAGCCGGGCGACGCCGGTCTTGCCGACCATGGGCCACAGGTCGGGATCGCGGGTGATCGTGCCCTCGGGATAGAACAGGATGCAGGCGCCGCTCCGCAGCCGCTCCTCGGCGATCTTGAGCGACTTGGTGGCCTCGGTGCTGTTCCGCTCGACCGGGATGGCCTGGAGCTGGGCGATGGCGTGACCGAGCCCGCGGATCCGGAAGAGACCCGCCTTGGCCAGGATCGTCGGCCACCGCCCGTTGTTGTACAGGTAGTGCGAGAGCAGCACGGGGTCGGACCACGACAGGTGGTTGGCCGCGATGATCAGACCGCCGGTGCGGGGGATGTGCTCCCCGCCGCGCCACCTCCGCTTCACGAACAGCCGTGAGAGCGGCTTGACGACGACGACCGCGAGCGTCTCCCAGAAGCGCGGCGGCCGGCCGGCACGCCGGCTCACCGCGGCGGAGGCGGGCACTGCGGGGGTGGTCGGGTCGGACGAGGGCTCGCTGGGGTGGCTCACAGGGTCTCCAAATCACCGGGATCCGGGACAAGTCTCCCGGTTGGCCATGGGCGATGTCGAGGCGGGATGCTACAGGCATGCACCTCGCGCGATGGTCAATAGTGGTCCCGGTGAAGACCCTGATCCGGGCCAAGACACGGCTCGCGGCGGCGGCCGGCCCGCACCGGGCCGACCTGGCGGTCGCGGTGGCCTCCGACACCGTGGCGGCGGCGCTGCGCTGTCCGCTGGTGGCGCGCGTGGTGGTCGTGACGGCCGACCCGCTGCCCGCGCGTCGGCTGGCCGCGCTCGGGGCCCACGTGGTGGCCGATCCCGACCGGGGGCTGAACACCGCCCTGCGGACCGGGGCGGAGGAGGCCGTACGGCTCGCGCCGGACGACGCCGTCGGCGCCCTGCAGGCCGACCTGCCCGCCCTGCGGCCCGCGGAGCTGGAGACGGTGCTCGCGGCGGCGCTGGAGTTCGACCAGGCGTTCGTCCCCGACGCCGCCGAGGTGGGCACGACGTTCTACGGCGTACGGCCGGGCGTGTCCTTCCGGCCCGGGTTCGGCGGCGAGTCGCGGGCGAGGCACCTGTCCCGGGGGGCCAAGGAACTGGTCCCGCCGGGGATCGCGTCCGTACGCAGGGACGTGGACACGGTGGAGGATCTGCGCGAGGCCCTGGTCCTGGGCGTCGGCCCCGCCACCGCCGAGGTCGCCGCCCTGATCTTCGGCGGCACGGCCCCCCGGCCGTAGCGGGCGGCTGCCGACCGTCCGTTCCGCCGACCGCGGCGGAGGCGGCGCCGGACACGCCAAGCGACCACGCCGAGCCCCCGCTCCGGCGTGGTCACCCGTGATGGCGCGTCAGTGGGCCGCCTCCGCGTTCTCGCGGGCCTGCTTCGGCAGGAGGAAGGCCACGACGAAGGTGAGCAGGAGCATTCCGGCGACCACCCAGAGGGTGATCTTCATGGCCTGGTCGAAGCTCCCGGCGGTGGGCACGTCGCCGAGCAGGTCGAAGAAGACCGTGCCGAGCAGGGCCACGCCGAACGCGTTGCCCAGCTGCTGCACCGCCGTCAGCGTGCCGGACGCCGAGCCCGTCTCATGCTCCTCCACACCGGCGAGCACGATGTCGAAGAACGGCGACATCAGCAGGCCCATGCCGATTCCGCTGACGACCAGCGCGGGGGTGAGCTGCCACGGGCTGACGTGCGTGCCCGCGATGTTCAGCGTGAGCAGGACGCCGAGCACGCCCAGCGTCATGACCAGGGTGCCGCCCTGGAGCAGCTTGCGCCCGAACTTCTGCAGCCCCTGCGCGAGGCCGAATCCGAGGATCATGCCGCCCGACCACGGAACCATCGCGAGCCCCGCCTTGAGCGCCGAGTAGCCGAGGCCCAGCTGGCAGTAGAGGTTGAAGGCCAGCATGAACCCGGCCATGCCGGAGAAGAACACCATGCCGGTGAACAGGCCGCCGGTGAACGCGCGCTTGCGGAACAGGCTCGGCACGATCAGCGGGTCGCCGCCCGAGCGGCTGCGGCGGGACTGGAACCAGCCGAAGACGGCGAACACGAGCACCGAGGCGGCGAGCATGACGAACGCCCACGCGGGCCAGTCGTGCTCGCGGCCCTGCACCAGCGGGTAGATCACCAGGAAGGCGCCCACGGACGCGAGCACGACCCCGGCCAGGTCGAGCCGCGGCGGCCGCGGCGACCTCGACTCGGGCAGGAAGCGCAGCCCGGCGAGAAGCGCGGCCAGGCCGAGAGGCAGGTTGATGAAGAAGATCATCCGCCAGCTCGTGCCCCAGAAGTCGGCCGTCACGAGCCAGCCGGCGAGGATCGGGCCGCCGACGGCCGACAGCCCCATGACCGGCCCGAACATGCCGAACGCCTTGCCCATCTCCGCGGGCGGGAACATCTCCTTGATCATGCCGAGGCCCTGGGGCAGCATGACCGAGCCGAACAGGCCCTGGATCACCCGGGCGCCGATCAGCATCTCGGGCGACTGGGCGACCGCGCACAGCAGGGAACCCACGGTGAACCCGGCGGCTCCGATCAGGAACATGCGCCTGCGGCCGAAGATGTCCCCGAGCCGGCCGCCGGTGATCAGGCCCACGGCCATCGAGAGCGTGTAGGCCGCGCCCAGCCATTGGATGACGGCCTCGGAGCCGCCGAGGTCGGCACGCATCTCGGGCGCCGCGATGTTGGTGACCATCGCGTCGAGAAGGTCCATGACCTCCCCGGCGAGGATCACGAAGAGAGCGGCCCAGCGCCAGCGGTACGGCGCCCCGGTCGCCGCTGCCGGCGGCGCCGCCGCCGTGATGGGTTCGGACATCGCCCCTCCTTCGGGACTGAACAGTGTTCATAGTAAAGTGAGCGCTGTTCTATCACCGATCAGTGTTCAGCGCCAAGTTCGATGTTCACCACGATATATCGCGTTTGCCGGACGTACAAGATATATCTCGTTTCGAGAGCGGTGTTCGTGAAGACGGAGCGGTGTTCACTAGCATGGGCGGAACAGCGGGAGGTCCTCCATGACGCAGCCGGACATGCCCACACCGCCGTGGGAGCGTCCGCCCAAGCGACGTACACCGGCCAGGGTTCCCCTCACCCGTGAGCGGATCGTCGACGCCGCCTACACGGTCCTCGACCGTGAGGGCTACGACCGGCTGAGCATGCGGCAGGTCGCCGCCGAGCTCGGCGTCGCCGTCTCGGCGCTGTACGTCCACGTACGCGACAAGGACGAGCTGCTGCAGCTCATGTACGCCCGCATGTTCGAGGGCTACGAGATTCCCGAGCCGGACCCCGAGCACTGGCGGGAGCAGGTCAAGGACTTCGCCCGCCGGGCGCGTGAGCGGCTGCTGAGCCGTCGCGACCTGGCGAAGCTCGCGATGGGCCACGTCCCGTTCACGCCGGAGCTGCTCCCCTACGTCGAGCGGCTGATGGCCGTCCTGGGCGCCGCCGGGATGCCGCGGCGGGTCCTGGCCGTCTCCGGCGACATGCTGTCCACCTACATCAACGGTTTCGCACTGGAGGAGAGCCTCTGGCAGCAGCGTTACCGCGAGAGCCACACCTCGTGGCACAAGCTGCGCGAGGAGGTCAACGACTACTTCGCCTCGCTGCCGCCCGACCGGTTCCCGAACCTGGTGCGGCTCGCCGACATCATGGTGGACGAGTCGAACGACTACCGGTTCGAGCTCGGCCTGGAGATCATCCTGCGCGGCCTCGCCTCCTACATCGGCGAGCCGGACCCCGACGAGGAGGGCGAGGAGGGCTAGGAGACCTCGCGGATCCGCGGCGCGAGCAGGACCGGCAGGTGGGCGAGCGTGTAGGCCCCGCACGCGGCCCAGAACGCGACGCGCACCCCGGCGAGCTGCCCCAGCGTGCCCGCCAGCAGGCCGCCGAGCGGCATCGGGCCCCACATCAGGAACCGCATGGTGGCGCTCAGGCGGCCGAGCAGGTGCGGCGGGCAGATCGACTGGCGGTAGGCCCCCTGCGCCACGCTGAACACGGTGGTCGCCACCCCACTGGCCGCCAGGGCCACCGGAAGGATCAGCAGGCGGGGGCCCGCCGCCGTCAGCGCGAGCGGGGCGGTGCACACCGTGGCCGCCCACGCCGCGGCGTACATGGCCCGGCCCGTTCCCAGGCGGGCCGCGATCCGCGGGGCGAGCCAGGCGCCGGCCACCCCGCCCATCGCGCCGGCCGACAGCAGCGTGCCGTACGTGCCGGGGCTCGTGCCGACCTCGCGGACGAGGTAGAGCGGCACCGTGGCCGACCACAGGCCGAACGACAGCATCACCAGCGCCCCCACGGCGGCGACCCGGCGCAGGACCGGCTGCCCGGCGACGAACCGGAGCCCTTCGGCGATCTCCGGCCACAGCCGGCTCCCGCCCCGGACGTCCCTTCCGCCGGGCTTCTCGTCCGCGCGTACGCCGAGGAGCAGCAGCGCGGACGCGGCGTAGCTGAGGGCGTCGGCGACCACCGCGAGAGGGGCGGTGAGCGCCTGCACCAGCCACCCGCCGATCCCCGGGCCCGCGAGCTGGGCGAGCGACTGGTTCGCGGCGAGCGCGCCGTGCCCGCGGGCGAGGTCCTCCCGGCCGACGATGGACGGGAGGTAGCTCTGGTGGGCGACATCGAAGAAGACCGTGCACAGCCCGGTCAGCAGGGCCACGGCGTACATCTGGGGCAGGCCGAGCACGCCGAGCACGGCCGCAGCCGGGATCGACAGCAGCGCCAGCGCGCGCACCGCGTCGGCGGCGACCAGCACGGGACGGCGCCGCATCCGGTCCACCCAGGCTCCGGCGGGCAGGCCGACCAGCAGGAACGCCACCATCTCCGCGGCGGTGAGCAGGCCCACCTGGAACGGGGTCGCGTGGAGGGTGAGCGCCGCCGTGAGCGGCAGGGCGACCAGGGAGACCTCGCTGCCGAGCTTGCTGATCGCGTCGGCCCCGGCGTATCGCCGGAAGTCGCGGACGCGCCACAGGCTCATCCTCGGTGCCGCCTCGGTCATGGCGGGACATGCTGGCAGCCGGAAGATCCACTGGTCAAAGGATTTTCCGTACGCGGCGGTAGGCTGGCGCCGTGCAGGCGACGGTGCAGAGCTTCGACCCCGCGACCCACTCGGGCTGGGTCTTCCTCGACGACGGCACCCGGATCCCGTTCGACGGCGAGGCGTTCGACGCCGGGCCGCTGCGGCATCTGCGCCCCGGCCAGCGGGTCGCCCTCGTCATGGCGGACGGCCGCGTCACCTACGTGACGCTCTCCACGTTCCCGACGCCCTGAATCTCCGACACCCTGGGTTTCCGGCGCCACCGGCTCGTCAGACCGTCTTGATCGCTCCTCCGTCGATCACCAGGTCGGCGCCGTTGACGCTCGCCGCGTGCGGGGAGGCGAGGTAGGTCACGAGAGAGGCCACCTCCGCCGGTTCGACCAGCCGCCCCGTGGTCATGCCCGTCCGGTCCGGAAGCCCGGCAAGCAACCGCTCGTGCGGCACTCCCAGCGCCGCCGCAAGCCCGGCGCCGTAGCCGTCGGGCGCCTCCAACATCGCGGTGCGGACCGGGCCGGGGGAGACCGTGTTCACCCGCACTCCCTGCGGCCCGAACTCCTCCGCCAGGGCCTTGCCGAACGCGGTGAGCGCCGCCTTCGCCGTGGTGTACGGCACAGGACCCACGTGCGGCATGCGGGCGCCGTTCGAGGAGATGTTCACGATCACGCCGCCACGGCGCAGGACTCCGGGCAGCGCGGCGCGGGTCGTGCGGACGGCGGCGAAGAAGTTGAGCTCGAACCAGGAGAGCCACTCGTCGTCCGCGAAGCCGAGGAATCCCCGGACCGCGTTCGCGCCGGCGTCCCCGCCGCCCACGTTGTTGACCAGCAGGTCGAGGTCCTCCCCCAGCTCGGCGACGGCGCGCTCGACCAGGTGCGCCGGGCCCTCGGGCGTCGAGAGATCCACCGGCACGGCGATCGCCCCGGTCTCCTTCAACTCCGCCGTGACGTTCCGCGCCCCCGCCACCACGCGGACGCCCTCCGCGACGAGCGCGGCGACGGTCGCCAGCCCGATGCCACGACTGGCACCCGTCACCAGCGCCGTACGTCCCTCGAGTCCCATGTCCATGTCGGCTCCCTTCGCACTAACTGCGACTGCGATGACACGTGAACAGTAATAGTCGCTACAGCGTTGTTGCAACTGTAGGTAGAGCCGAAGCGTCCCGGTAGCATGTAAGGGTGACGTCAGTCCAGCAGCCTTCGCAGCAGGGGAAGCGTCCGCTCCGGGCCGACTCGGAGCGGACGGTGCGGACGATCCTCGAGGCGGCCGAGCGCGTGTTCGCCGCCAACCCGGCGGCGACCATGGAGCAGGTCGCCCAGGCGGCCGGGGTCGCCCGCACGACCGTCCACCGCCGGTTCGCCACCCGCGAGGCGCTCGTGGAGGAGCTCACCGGCTGGGCCGCCCGCCGGTTCGCCGAGGCCGTCGAATCGGCCCGCGCGGACAGCACCCCGCCCCTCGTCGCGCTCTACCAGGTCACCGCCAACGTCCTGCGCGTGAAGACGGACTGGTGGTTCGCCATGAGCCGTACGGCCGACGGCGCCCATCCCGAGGCCGTCCGCGTGCACGCCGAGGTGCGCGACCAGTGCGAGCGGCTGTTCCACCGGGCCCGCGAGGCCGGCGTGCTGCGTCCCGACGCCGACCTCGACTGGACCCGCCGCGTCTACTACGCCCTCATCCACGAGGCCGCCGCCGAGGGGGCGTCCGGCGGAGGGGACGCCGAGGCCCTCGCAACCAGGGTCGTGGACACCCTCCTGCGCGGATTCGGCTCCCCCGCCGCGCCGGTCATCGCCTGACCGGCCCTCTGACCAGGGCGGGTTTGACCTGATGACCGGCCGGGGTTCTACTGGAAGGGTGGGCACCTCGTTCGGTGAGGCGTCTGCGCGGACACAGGCCACTGACCCTCCTCGTCGAGAGACGTCCCGGGTCAGGACAGGTCTCCCCGGCTTAAGGGGTGACCCCAGGTGGCTTCCCTCCGAGGGATCACGCCGCGCAGTGCCAAAGCTCTGACGTGAGGGGTGCGAATCGACAGGCGCCGCCGGCGGGTATCCGCCGTGCCACGAGTGCCGCCGCACGACCTTGAGGAGGTGGTCGGGATGACTTCCGGCAGTAGTCCACAACCGTCCCATCCCGTCACCTTCCCCGGCACGACGCGGGGCTCCGGCGTCGCCGAGGCGGTCGCCGCCCGCTGTCAGGCCAGGTGACGGGTTCTCACCCGTGCCGGACGCCCGGCACGAGACAGGAGGTCCGTCATGACGATCACGATTTCCGTTCCGTTCGCGCTGCCGCACATCGTGGCCCGGACGGCCCGTGCCCTGTTCCCCGTCCTGATGCCGCTCGCCCTCGCGCTGGTGGGTTCCGCCGAGGCGGGGATCGGCCTGCAGGTGGGGCTGGAAATCGGGCTGCTGGTCCTCCGGCACCTGCTGGGGATCTGAGGGTGCGGGGCGGCCGCTACGCCCTTACCCGGCCGGCCCGGGACTCCAGGTAGCGTTGCTCGGCGATGCTGGCGGTGGACCTCGCGGCGCGCCGGTAGTGCTCGTACGCACCGGCCGTGTCGCCGGTCTTCTCCAGCAGATGCGCGCGTACGGACAGCAACCGGTGGTGCCCGGCCATCCGCTCGTCGCCGTCCAAGGTGGACAGCAGGGCCAGCCCGGCCTCCGGGCCCTCGGTCTCGGCGAGCGCGATCGCCCGGTTGAGGGTGACCATCGGGTTGGGCGCGATCCGCTCGAGGATCAGGTAGAGGGCGTGCACCTGCGGCCAGTCGGTCTCCTCGGCCGTGGCCGCGTCGGCGTGCGTGGCGGCGATGGCGGCCTGCAACTGGTAAGGCCCCAGCGCCGGGCCGGCCAGCGCCGCCTTGACCAGCTCGACGCCCTCGTCGATCAGCTCCCGGTCCCACTTCGTACGGTCCTGCTCGTCGAGCGGCACCAGGTCGCCGGCCGGGGTCGTACGGGCCTCCCTGCGGGCGTGGGTCAGCAGCATCAGCGCGAGCAGCCCGGTGACCTCGCCGTCCTCGGGCAACTGGGCGTGCACCATCCTGGTCAGCCGGATCGCCTCGTGCGCGAGGTCGGCGCGGTGCAGCTCGCTGCCCGAGGAGGCGGTGTAGCCCTCGTTGAAGATCAGGTAGAGCACGTGCAGGACGACCCGGAGCCGCTCCTGGAGCTCCGCGCCGTCCGGCAGGCCGAACGAGCTGCCGGCGGCCTTGATGCGCTGCTTGGCCCGGCTGATCCTGGCCGCCATCGTGGCCTCCGGCACCAGGAACGCGCGGGCGATCTCGGCGGTGGTCAGGCCGCCGACCGCCCGCAGCGTCAGGGCGACCTGGGACGCCGGGGTCAGCGTGGGATGGCAGCACAGGAACAGCAGGACGAGCGTGTCGTCGGTGTCCGGCACGTCCTGCGGCGGCACCTCGACGGCGGCCGTCGCCGACTCCCGCTCGCGGCGCGCGTGGTCGCTGCGCATCTGGTCGATGAGCCGCCGGGACGCGACCGTCAACAGCCAGCCCCGCGGGTTGTCCGGCACTCCCTCGGCCGGCCACTGCACGGCGGCGGCCAGGACGGCCTCCTGCACCGCGTCCTCGCATCCTTCGAACCGGCCGTGCCGGCGTATCAGCGCGCCGAGGACCTGCGGCGTGAGCTCACGCAGCAGGTCCTCGATGACCGGTGCTGTCATGCCTCCAATTGTCCGTCGGCGAACATGACCTGCCGCACCTCGATGCCGAGACCCTCGATCGCGGCGTCCGGGATCTGCGCCGCCAGCTCGATCGCCCGCTCCTTGTTCTCGCAGTCGATCAGGTAGAAGCCGCCCAGATACTCCTTGGACTCCAGGAAGGGGCCGTCGGTGACCACCGGCTGGCCGTTGCGCACGGACACCACCGCGGCCTGCGACGGGTCGGCCAGCGCCTGCGTGGTGATCAGCTCGCCCGACTGCTTCAGCGCCTCGATGAACCTGCCGTGGCCCTCGCCGATCGCCGTCCTCTCCTCGTCGGTCAGCGCGTCCAGCACGGCCGGGTTGATGTGCAGGCCGATCAGGAACTTCATCTCGTTCTCCTCGTGGTTCGCGGGCCTCCGCCGGGCCCTTCCACCGGTTGTCGGAGCCGCCGCCGCCGTCTTGACACCTACCCGTGTCAAGAAACTCCCGGTCGCTCCGACCAACCGGCGAAACGTCGAGAGAACCGGGAGTTCCACATATGCGAGTCAACCGGGCGTGGCTGGGACTGGTCGTCCTGGCGCTGCCGGCATTGCTCGTCGCGATCGACGCGACGGCGCTGCTCCTCGCGCTGCCACAACTGAGCGCCGGGCTGGGGGCCACCAACGTCGAGCAGCTGTGGATCAGCGACAGCTACGGATTCATGGTGGCCGGCCTGGTCATCACGATGGGCACGCTCGGCGACCGGATCGGCCGCAGGCGGCTGCTGCTGATCGGCGGAGCGGCGTTCCTGGTGCTGTCGGTCGTGGCCGCCTTCGCGGTCACCCCGCTGATGCTGATCGCCGCACGGGCGCTGCTGGGGGTCGCGGGGGCGACCCTGGCGCCGTCCACCCTCGCCCTGATCACCAACATGTTCCGCGACGAACGCCAACGCGGTAAGGCCATCGCGATCTGGGCGACTTGCCAGTTCACCGGCGGCGCGCTCGGCCCCGTGCTCGCCGGATTCCTGCTCCAGCACTTCTGGTGGGGATCGGTGTTCCTGCTCGCCGTGCCGGCGATGGCGTTGCTGCTGCTCGCGGGGCCGGTCCTGCTGCCGGAGTTCCGCGGCGACCGGGCCGGCCGGCTCGACTCGGCAAGCGTCGGGCTGTCGCTCGTGGCGGTGCTCCTGATGGTCTACGGCATCAAGCAACTGACCGTCGAGAGCGTGCCGGTCGTCCCGGCGGTGGCCCTCGTCGCCGGCGCGGCCGTCGGATTCCTGTTCGTACGGCGGCAACTGCGGCTGGAGGCGCCGCTGCTGGACCTGCGGCTGCTGCGCAACCGCCCCTTCACCGCCGTGCTCGTCGCGCTGGTCTTCGCCGGCGTCGCCATGGCCGGCACGGGCCTGATGGTGACCCAGTATCTGCAGGGCGTGCTGGGCCACTCGCCGTTCGCGTCGGCGGTGTTGTTCGCGCCGATGGGCCTGGGCGTGGCGGCCGGCACCATGGCCGCGCCGGCGCTGGCCCGGCGCGTGAAGCGGACGACCGCCATCGCCGGCGGGCTGGCGGTGTCGGCGCTGGGCAGCCTGCTGCTGGCCGGCGCCGGCGGTGCGGGCGCCCTGCCGCTGGTGATGATCGGCATCACCGTGCTCGCGCTGGGCACCGGCCCGCTGTTCGCGCTGGGCACCGGGCTGGTCGTCGGGTCCGTGCCGCCCGAGCGCGCCGGGTCGGCGGCGTCGATGTCGGAGACCGGCAACTACTTCGGCGGTTCGCTCGGCCTCGCGCTGCTCGGCGTGGTGGCCGCGGTGGTCTACCGCAGCCGGATGGACGGCACGTCCGACTCGCTGGCCGGCGCGGTCGCCGCCAGCCGGCACCTTCCCGCCGGCCAGGGCGCGCAACTGCTGCACGCGGCACGGGAGGCGTTCACCGCCGGTTTGCACGTCACCGGCGTCGTCGCCGCGGTCGTCTTCGCCGGGCTGGCCGTACTGGTCGTGGCGATGCGCCCGGCGGCCCGCACCGCCCCGGTCTCGCCGCCCCATCACGAAGCCGGCTACGGGGCCGGCTACGAGGCGACTCCCTCATAGCGCCCTGCCGCCGGCACCCGCAGCGCGATCATGGCGACGTCGTCCTCCCCCGTCACCGGCATCCCGGTGAGCAGTTCGTCGCAGAACCGGCCCAGGGGCTCGCGGGCGAGCGGCTCCGCGCGCCGCCGCAACCGTTCGAGCCCGTCGCCGAGATCCTCTCCCCGCCGCTCGATGAGGCCGTCGGTGTAGAGCAGCAGGGTGCTGTGCGGCGGCAACGGCTCCACGGCGCTGATCCACGGCTGGTCGTGGTAGAGGCCGAGGAGCGGGTTGCCCGCGCCCTGCAGGAAGCGGCCCTCCCCCTCGCCGGTCACCAGCAACGGCGGCGGGTGCCCGGCCACCGAGTAGGCCAGCCGCCACAGGCCGTCGCCGTCCCTTTCGAGGCGCGCCAGCACGCACGTCGCCGTGCTCTCGCCGTTCAGGGTCTCCAGGGCTCTGTTCAGCCGCCACAGGACGTCGCCCGGGGAGCCGTCGCGGTCGACGGCGAGCGCCCGCAGCATGTTCCGCACCTGGCTCATGCAGACGGCGGCGCCGAGGTCGTGCCCGGCCACGTCCCCGATGACCAGCTTGACGGCGCCGCAGGGCAGCGGGAACGCGTCGTACCAGTCTCCGCCGATCTCGGCGGCGGTCGGGCTCGCCTGATAGCGCGCGGCGAGCTCCAGGCCGGGGACGTGGGGCGGCTCGGCCAGCAGGCTGTGCTGCAGGGCCAGCGCCACCCTCTGCGTGCGGCGGAACCGCAGAGCCTTGCTGACCGCGTCGTGCGCGTGGTCGAGCATCTCCCGCATCAACTGGACGTCGCCACACGGGATCGGAGGGCGATCCCCGCAGGCACCGGTAGTGACCACGGCCGCCACCTCGCCCTCGACGACGATCGGCAGGAGGGCCAGGCTGTGCGACCCGATCTCGGCCATCCAGGTCCTGACGGCCTCAGGGCAGGAGAACGAAGGACGGCCCGGAGGGTAGGAGATCTTGACAGGGCGGCGCTGCCGTATCGCGCGTACCAGCGCGCCGTCGACGGCGTGATACTCCTTGCGCCGGGTCGGCAGTCTCGGTAGTCCCTCACGTACGGCGGAGGCGATGCGCTCGGTGACGATGGGCGCGTGCGGGAGGCCGCCGCTCGACTCGGGCAGCAGGTAGACGTGGCACGAGTCGGCGAGCTCCGGCACGATCACACCGGCGAACGCCTGGCACATCTCCTCCAGGTTGGTGATGTCGGTCGCCGCGGCGGCGGCGCGGTCCAGCAGCCGGCGGCGGCGCTCCTCCTGCCACTCCTGCTCGACGTCGGTGGAGGCTCCCACCCACTCCACCAGCGCGCCGTTCTCGTACACGGGCACGGCGCGGAACCGGATGTGCCGGTAGGAGCCGTCGCGGGTGCGGACACGGTAGATCTGCTCGTAGAGCGAGAGCGCCTCTTCCGTGGCCTTGTCCCACGAGTCCCTGGCGGGCACGCGGTCTTCCGGGTGCAGGGCGCCCAGCCAGCCGTAGCCGAGACTCTCCTCCGTCGTCTGTCCCGTCAGCCGCTGCCAGCCCTGGCTCATCTCCCTGGACTCGCCGTGCGGGCCGGTCACCCACACCATGTGCGCGTCCGCCCACACCATGCTCTGGTAGCGGCGCTGGAGGCGGAGCCACTCCTTCTCCATCGCGTGGAGGCGCCGTGTGGCGGAGACCTGCTCCGTGACCTCCTGAACCGCCGCCAGGACTCCGCTCTCGCCGCCCTGCAGGGGAATCCTGGAAAGGCTCATCCGTAAGAGCGCTCGCGTGGGCCGCCACTCCGGTCCGCGGTCACGCGGACCTCGTCGAGGCGCGCCGTCTCCCCCGTCTCGCGGACCTCGTCGAGCACGGCGAGGATTTCCTGCCCGAGGACGTCGCGGAGGCACTCCCGTACCGGCGCCCCGATAGGCAGGTCCCCGAACATCGCCCGGACGTCGTCGTTCGCGTAGAGCAGCCGATGGTCTTCCCCGCGGGTCACCAGGACACCGGCCGGCGCCTGGTCGAACACTTCCATCGGGACATGGCTGATCTCACATTGCCGGCCGACTTGCACTGCATCTTCCCCCGGTCGAACGTACGCGCGCCGTCGATGGGTCCCCCGCATCCGCGCCCCGCGACTCGCTTACCTGAAGATTACACGTTTGCGCAGGTCAAGAAGGGGGTTCACGGCCTCATGCGACCGCCGGCACCGGGCATGGAACGACGAACGGCGCCCGGGGGCTCCGAGCGCCGTCCACTGGTGCGGGGTGGGGCCTGCTACTTCTTCTTGGCAGCCTTGCCACCCGCGTTGACCTGCTCCTTGAAGTCCGCCCGGGGCGGAACCTGGGCGCCCAGCTCTCCTCCACCTTGATCGGGTCGCCGGTGGAAGGGTTGCGGGCCGTACGGGCCGGCTTGTGCACCATCTCGAAGGCGCCGAAGCCGGTGATCGAGACCTTGTCCCCGCTCGCGACAGCGCTCTGGATGGCGTCGAGGACGGCGTTGACGGCTTCGGTCGCCGTCTTCTTGTCACCGACGCGATCAGTGATCGCGTCGACGAGTTCTTTCTTGTTCATTTCGGTTTCCTCCCCCTTACGCGCTTGAAATTAGGGGACGAGGTCGCGGGACTTCAATCACCGGGGGGCATGTTTCGCCTGCTCGGCGTGTCGAATGTGCCGTCCAGATAGGCGATGAAGGCGTCCAGCCGGGCGGCCGCATGGGCTATGTCCCGCTTTGCCACGTCACAGATAGCAAGCAGCCGTCGCGCCAGGCGGGCCTGCTCCTCCTGTGGTAAGGCTAACGCTCTGACGCGGCGATGCGCATCACGCAGTCGCCGCGCCAGCAGCTCATCTCCGGTCTGAGGATCGTTCAGACGGTCGTCGGCAGCCATGGCTGCCGTCCATTCTCGTACTCCTCGATGGCGTCCGCGTGACGCAGGGTCAGCCCGATGTCGTCGAGGCCCTCCATCAGCCGCCAGCGGGTGTAGTCGTCGATCTCGAACGAGGCCACGAGGTCGCCCGAGCGCACCTGGCGTTCCACCAGGTCGACGGTGATCTCCGTCTTGGGGTCGGCCTCGGCCGCGTCCTGCAGGCGCTCGACCACGTCCTCGGGCAGGACGACCGGCAGCAGGCCCATCTTCGTGGAGTTGTTGCGGAAGATGTCGCCGAACCGCGAGGCGATCACGACGCGGAAGCCGTACTGCTGCAGGGCCCAGACGGCGTGCTCACGCGAGGAGCCGGTGCCGAAGTCGGGCCCGGAAACCAGGATCGACGCGCCCTCGTACGCCGGGTCGTTCAGCACGAAGGACGGGTCCTCGCGCCAGGCGGCGAACAGGCCCTTCTCGAAGCCCGTACGGCTGACCTGCTTCAGCCAGACCGCCGGGATGATCTGGTCGGTGTCCACGTTGCTGCGGCGCAGCGGCACGGCCGGCCGGTGTGAGTGGTGAAGGCATCCATGATGATCTCTTCCTGGGACTGAGGCGGGCGGACTAGAGGTCGGCGGGGGCGGTCAGCCGGCCGGTCACCGCGGTCGCGGCCGCCACCTGCGGCGAGACCAGGTGGGTGCGCCCGCCCTTGCCCTGGCGGCCCTCGAAGTTGCGGTTGGAGGTCGAGGCGCTGCGCTCGCCCGGCTTCAGGGTGTCGGGGTTCATGCCCAGGCACATCGAGCAGCCGGCCTCGCGCCACTCGGCCCCGGCCGCCTTGAAGACCTCGTGCAGGCCCTCCTCCTCGGCCGCCTTCTTGACCCCCATGGAGCCCGGGACGATCAGCGTACGGGTGACGACCTTGCGGCCGCGCAGGATCTCGGCGGCGGCGCGCAGGTCCTCGATGCGCCCGTTGGTGCAGGAGCCGACGAAGACGGTGTCCACCTGGATGTCGCGCAGCGGCGTGCCCGCGGCCAGGCCCATGTACTCCAGCGCCCGCTCGGCGGCGGCCCGCTCGACCGGGTCGGCGAACTGCTCGGGCGACGGCACGGCGGAGCCGAGCGGCGCGCCCTGCCCCGGGTTGGTGCCCCACGTGACGAACGGCGTGAGGGCCGAGGCGTCGATCTCCACGACCTTGTCGAACTCGGCGTCGTCGTCGGTGCGCAGCGTCTTCCAGTACTCGACGGCCCGGTCCCAGGCCTCCCCGGTGGGCGCGTGGGGACGGCCGCGCAGGTACTCGAACGTGGTCTCGTCGGGGGCGATCATGCCCGCCCGCGCGCCGGCCTCGATCGACATGTTGCAGACGGTCATGCGGCCCTCCATGGAGAGCTTGCGCACGGCCTCGCCCCGGTACTCGACGATGTAGCCCTGGCCGCCGCCGGTGCCGATCTTCGCGATGATCGCGAGGATCAGGTCCTTGGCGGTCACGCCGACCGGCAGCTCGCCCTTGACCTCGATGGCCATCGTCTTGGGCCGGTAGGCGGGCAGCGTCTGGGTGGCCAGCACGTGCTCGACCTCGGAGGTCCCGATGCCGAACGCGATGGCGCCGAACGCCCCGTGGGTCGAGGTGTGCGAGTCGCCGCAGACGATCGTCATGCCGGGCTGGGTGAGGCCGAACTGCGGGCCGATGATGTGCACCACGCCCTGGCCGGCGTCGCCCATCGGGTGCAGGCGGATGCCGAACTCCGCGGCGTTCTTGCGCAGCGTCTCGACCTGCGTGCGGGACACCGGGTCGGAGATCGGCCCGAGCACGGTCGGAACGTTGTGGTCCTCGGTGGCGATCGTGAGGTCGGGGCGGCGCACGGTGCGGCCGGCCATGCGCAGGCCGTCGAACGCCTGCGGGCTGGTCACCTCGTGGATGAGGTGCAGGTCGATGTAGAGCAGGTCGGGTTCGCCGTCGGCACGGCGTACGACGTGCTGCTCCCAGACTTTCTCAGCCAGTGTGCGACCCATGGTTGTGACGCCTCCTCGCGTTCAGACCCCCGGTCGTGTCTCTCATCATGAGACAGAAATATCGGGATATGGACACTGTATCTGCTGATTCCCAACATTGCGTTTGCATCTCGTATGGCGAGACGGCAGTATCGGGGTATGGACAACTCTAGCGGGGTCGGAGTACTCGACAAGGCGGTTCTCGTACTCAACGCCCTGGAGGCGGGCCCCGCTTCCCTGGCACAGCTCGTCCAGGCGACCGGCCTGGCCAGGCCGACGGCCCACCGGCTGGCCGTCGCGCTGGAGCACCACCGCATCGTCTCCCGCGACACGCAGGGCCGGTTCATCCTCGGGCCCCGTCTGTCGGAACTGTCCACCGCCGCGGGCGAGGACCGGCTGCTCGCCGTCGCCGGGCCGGTGCTCACCCAGCTTCGCGACCTCACCGGGGAGAGCGCTCAACTCTACCGGCGCCAGGGCGACGAGCGGGTCTGCGTGGCCGCCGCGGAGCGCGCCAGCGGACTGCGCGACACCGTGCCGGTCGGCTCCGCGCTGCCCATGACCGCGGGGTCCGCCGCGCAGATCCTGCTCGCCTGGGAGGAGCCCGACCGCCTGCACCGCGGCCTGCGCGGCGCCAAGTTCACCGCCGCCACGCTCGCGAGCGTACGCAGGAGGGGCTGGGCGCACAGCGTCGGCGAGCGCGAGCAGGGCGTGGCGAGCGTCTCCGCCCCCATCCGCGGCGCCGGCGGCAAGGTGATCGCCGCGGTCTCCGTGTCCGGTCCCATAGAGCGGCTGACCCGTACGCCCGGCCGGATGCACGCCGCCCCCGTCGTCGCCGCCGCCGAACGGATAACCGAAGCCATGCGCCGCGCGAACTGATTGGAGAGCGGTGTCCCGATAGCCCTAGGCTGGCGGGGTGACAGACCGCATCGAGGCAGCCGCCGCTGAACTGCGTCCCCTGCTCCAAGAATTCATCCTCTGGGCGCCGGACAACGCACCCGGCAGCGACCCCGATCTCGTGGGCCCCGTCGCCCTGTGGCACCGCCTGATCGCCCGCGACGACGTCGGGCTGTGGAAGCGTGGCGACCTGCGCACGGTCCTGCTGGAGCGCATGCCCCAGGTGGTCGAGGACCCCGACGCCGCCGCGGACGGCATGATCCCCGCCGTCCGGGCCTACCTGACGTTCCTGTCGGGCACCGGACGGCTCTCGCCCGGCTCGGCGTCCCTGGAGACCCTGCTCGCGGAGCTGGACGAGGTCGAGGACGACTTCGTGGACGCGATGGAGGACACCATCGCCGAACGCGACTGGGACGAGGAGGAGGACGAGCTCGACGAGGACGAGGCCGACGAGGGCCTCGGCGACTTCGAGCCGTTCGCCGACGAGATCGGCGCCCTGCCCACGATCCGGCTGCGTCCCGACACCGAGCTGGCCGAGGCGGCCCGCCGGGTGACGCTCATCGAGCAGGCCCGCGACCTGGCGCTGTGGGTCGGCACCGGGCGCAAGGTGGGCGAGGAGACGCTGCTCACCGAGTCCGAGGTGGACGAGGCCGTACGCACGCTCGGCCTGCCCGACGCGCGCAACATCTGGAACCTCTGGAACCTCGCGATCGACCTGGAGTTCCTCGCCCCCGACGGCGACGACACGGTCAGTGTGGACTCCGACACCGCCGCCTGGCCCTTCGAGGACGACGACGACGTCCTGGACGCCTGGATGCTCGGCCTTCACTCGCTCGACTACGGCGACCCGGAACTGGACGACGACGACCTCACGCTGGCCCTGTCCGGCCTGACCCGCGCGCTGCTGATCCGGGTGCTGCTGGCCGGCGGCACCCGGCAGGTGTCCTCGCTGCGCGAGGAACTGGCCGAGGCCGCGGCGGAGTACGACGACCTGGGCGCCGACGCCTGGGCCGCGGCCGGCGACCCGCTCGCCTCCGTGCTCGCCTGGCTGACCGGCTACGGCATGGTCACCGTCGAGGGCGACGCGGTGACCTTGACGCCGCTCGGCACCGAGGGCCTCGTCCACCTGCTGGACGACGAGGACATCGAGATCGACGCCCGGCCCGCGATCGACGCCATGACCGCGCTCGACCTGCTGTCGTTCAGCGCCGACATGTCCGAGGAGGAGGCCGACGAGGAGTTCGCCGCCTGGCTCGCGCTGCGCGACCCGGCGCGGGCCGCCTCCGAGCTGCTCGAAGCCGCCGCCGAGGAGGAGTCGGACGCCCTCGTGCGGGTCCAGGCCGCCAGCCTGGTGGGCTCGCTGGGCGAGGCCGCCATACCCGCCTGGCAGGAGGCGCTCAAGGAGCCCTCGCTGCGGCCGTACGCCGCGACGCACCTGACGCAGATGGACGTCGAGGACGCCCCGGAGCCGACCCAGGCGGACACCCACTGGCTGATCCTCGACATGTGGACGATCTCCGCCGGGCTCGGCCGGCCGGAGTTCGTGTCCAGCCTGCACGACATCGGCCCGGCGCAGACGCTCATCGGGCTGCTCGACGTGATCTGGAAGGTCCGCCACCCGCACATCGAGGAGCTGCTGGACCTCATCGGCGAGACCCACCCGGACAAGCAGGTGGTCAAGGCCGCCAAGCGGGCGCTGTTCAAGGCGCGATCGGGACGCTAGCGGGGTCACTCGGGCCGGGACGGCGGCGTCCGCCCCGGCCTCGCCGCCTCTTCCGTTCGCGGCGTGACCAATTCGGGGCGGACGGACTTAGTCTGGTCGCGTGACGCCGATCTCACTCATGGTGAGCCCCGTGGCGTGGTGGCAGCCGGCCGTGGACCTCGCCATCGCGCTCGTGCTGTCGGCGGCCATCGGACTGGAGCGGGAGATCCGGCAGAAGAGCGCCGGACTGCGCACCCACACGCTCGTGGGATTCGGCGCCGCACTGTTCATGCTCGTGTCCAAGTACGGCTTCTCCGACGTCCTCGGCGACTCCGTGGTGCTCGATCCGTCGCGGGTGGCGGCCCAGATCGTCTCCGGCATCGGCTTCATCGGCGGCGGGCTCATCTTCGTACGCCGCGACGCGGTCAAGGGGCTGACCACCGCCGCCGCCGTGTGGCTCACCGCCGGAGTCGGCATGGCCGCGGGGGCCGGCCTGTGGCTGCTGGCCGTCCTGGCCACGGTCGGGAACTTCGTCGTGATGCTGGGGCTCACCCCGCTGGCCGCCCGGCTCCCCCGCTCCAAGCACGCGCAGTCGCGGCTGCGTCTGTCGTACCTGGACGGCCGGGGCGTGCTGCGGCAGGCGCTGGCCGAGTGCACGGGCCGCCGTTTCGTGGTCGACGAACTGTCGCTGGAGCAGCCCGGCCGGGGCCAGGACACCGGCGCGGTCACGGTCACCCTGCTGATCCACGGCTCGGGCTCGATCGGGGACCTCACGAGCAGGCTGGCCGAGATAGAGGGCGTGCTCACCGTCTCCTGCGACGACGCCAACGCCCAGCACTTCTAGCCGGCACGTGGCGGGTAGAGCCCGAGCTGCGCGAGCAGCTCCAACTGGTCGAAGTAGACCTGGTAGCTGACCACGAGCCCGTCCTGGACGGTGATGATCTCGCAGGAGCGAAGGAAGACGCGCCGCCCGGTCGCCTGGGCCTCCTCGCCGTCCGGCAGCAGCAGCGGGCCCTTGTGCGTGCCGGTGAGTGTGACCTCGTCCACCGCGCAGTCGCCGACGTCGATCGCGCGCCAGGTCGACCGGCGGTAGTCCGGGAAGGTGGCGAAGAACCGCGTCAGGTAGGACCCGATCTCCTCACGCCCGTCCGCCGTGCCCTCGGGGCTGACGAGCGCGCACCTCGGATCGAACAGCCGCATCGCCCCGTCCACGTCGTGGGCGTCGAAAGAGACGGCCCATCTGGTCCATGACCTCCCGTGCCCGTGTCACCGCGTCCACCACCCCCGTCCGGTCAGTTCCAGCGTAGGCGGCGGTGTTCGGAGGGCCCTTCACAGCGTCGGCTCTCCGCGGTCTGCTGAACTCAACCGCGGCCATGAGCGGGGCGCGGCGTCCCGTAACGGCGAAAACCCCCGGCACGGGGAAGTGCCGAGGGTTCTCGATGATGTAGCCCCGACCGGATTCGAACCGGCGCTACCGCCTTGAGAGGGCGGCGTCCTAGGCCACTAGACGACGGAGCCGAGTGCAGTGAAGTAGTCCCGAGCGGATTCGAACCGCCGTTACCGCCTTGAGAGGGCGGCGTCCTAGGCCACTAGACGACGGGACCTTGCACTGCGCTGTTTTCCAGCAGAATCCCTTGGGGGGATCCAGCTGGGGTACCAGGACTCGAACCTAGACTAACGGAGCCAGAATCCGTCGGGCTGCCAATTACCCCATACCCCATCTGCTTGCGGGGGCCTCGCGGCTCCCGCTTGCGACTCCGAAAGGATAGCCCAGCTTGCGACCCACTACCAAAACGATTGCGGCGCGCCTCGCGATCTCGTGATCCGATCCCCCGTACGGAGGGTCCGATCCTCCTGCCGCGCAGGGCCCGGTCCTCCTGTGCGAGGCTGGGACAAACGCCAGCACGACGTGAGGAGCCGCCAGCCATGACCTCGGCCGCGAACCCCTTCCTCAGCCCGAGCACCCTGCCCTACGGGCTGCCTCCCTTCCAGGAGATCAGGGAGGAGCATTACGCGCCGGCGTTCGAGCAGGGCATGGCCGAGCACCTCGCGGAGGTCGAGGCGATCGCCGAGAACCCGGAGCCTCCGACCTTCGAGAACACGATCGAGGCGCTGGAGAGGTCCGGTGCCCTGCTCGAACGCGTCTCCGCGGTGTTCTTCAACCAGACGTCCTCCGACACGACGCCCGGTGTCCAGGAGATCCAGAAGGACGTCACGCCGAAGCTCGCCAAGCACGCCGACGCGATCCACCTCAACGCCAAGCT
This sequence comes from Microbispora sp. GKU 823, assembly GCF_002027145.1. NCBI lineage: Bacteria > Bacillati > Actinomycetota > Actinomycetes > Streptosporangiales > Streptosporangiaceae > Microbispora > Microbispora sp. GKU 823. The sequence goes on from NZ_MWJN01000002.1 coordinate 198,699, forward strand.
CTTCGCGCGCATCCAGGCGGTCGAGGCGGCCGACGAGGAGGAGCGGTGGCTGCTGAAGCGCTACCTCACCGACTTCACCCGTGCGGGCGCCACGCTCGGCCCGCAGGACCAGGCCCGGCTCAGGGAGATCAACGAGCGGCTGTCGGCCCTGGGGACGGCGTTCCAGCAGAACCTGCTCGCCGACACCAACGAGCGGGCGGTGGTGGTCGAGGACGTGGCCGAACTCGACGGGCTGTCGCAGGACGCGATCCAGGGACTCGCCGACCAGGCCAGGGAGCGCGGGCTGGAGGGCAGGTATCTGATCACGCTGGTCCTGCCCACCGGTCAGCCCACCCTGGCCGAGCTGACCAACCGGTCCCTGCGCGAGCGGATCCACCGGGCCTCGGTCGGGCGGGGCGCGGCGAACGCCGGACTGATCAAGGAGATCGCGATCCTGCGCCGGGAGCGCGCGCGGCTGCTGGGCTACGAGAACCACGCGGAGTACGTCCTGGCCGACCAGACGGCGGGCACGACCCGGGCGGTCACCGAGATGCTCGACCGGCTCGTGCCGCCCGCCGTGGCCAACGCGCGCAAGGAGCAGGCCGACCTGGAGGAGATCGCCGGGCACCCGATCCAGCCGTGGGACTGGGCGTTCTACTCCGAGAAGGTGCGCAAGGCCCGCTACGACATCGACAGCCGGCGCATGCGGCCGTACTTCGAGCTGAACACCGTGCTGGAGAAGGGCGTCTTCAACGCGGCGTCGCGCCTCTACGGCGTCACCTTCCACGAGCGGTCCGACCTGTACGGCTACCACCCGGAGGCGCGGGTCTTCGAGGTGCGTGACGAGGACGGCTCCCCGCTGGGCCTGTTCCTCGGCGACTTCCACGCCAGGGCCTCCAAGCGGGGCGGGGCGTGGATGAACAGCCTGGTGAAGCAGTCGGGCCTGGAGGGCACCAGGCCGGTGGTGGTCAACAACCTCAACATCGTCAAGGGCGAGCCGACCCTGATGACGTTCGACGAGGTCAACACCATGTTCCACGAGTTCGGGCACGCGTTGCACGGATTGTTCTCCGACGTGCGCTACCCCCGGTTCTCCGGCACGGCCGTGCCGCGCGACTTCGTCGAGTACCCCTCCCAGGTGAACGAGATGTGGGCGACCCATCCGGAGATCCTGGCCGAGTACGCCAGGCACCACGAGACGGGCGAGCCGATGCCGCAGGACCTCGTCGACCGGATGCTGGAGACGCAGAAGTTCAACCAGGGCTTCGCCACGCTGGAGTACCTGGCCGCCACCCTGCTCGACTGGGCGTGGCACACGGCGTACGACGGCGAGGAGGAGGTGGAGGAGTTCGAGAGGCGGGCGCTGCGGGAGGCCGGGGTGGACCTGCCGGCCGTCCCGCCGCGATACCGCAGCACGTACTTCGCCCACATCTGGGCGAGCGGCTACAGCGCCGGCTACTACTCCTACATCTGGAGCGAGGTGCTCGACGCCGACACCGTCGAGTGGTTCAACGAGAACGGCGGGCTGCGCCGGGAGAACGGCGACGCCTTCCGCCGGGCCCTGCTGTCGCGGGGCGGCAGCGTGGACTCGATGGCGGCGTTCCGCGACTTCCGCGGCCGCGACCCGGAGATCACTCCCCTGCTGGACCGCCGCGGGCTGCTGTGACGGTCACGACCCGGTGAGCGCGGAGATGGCCTGCCTGAGCCAGTCCTTCTCCGCGGCGCTCACGGCCCGCGCGACGAGCACCATGCCGCGGCGGAAGGGATCGGGCATCTCCTCGGCCCTGAGGGGCCTTCCGCCGCGGTAGAAGAAGCTCGCAGGCGTCTCCAGGAAGGCCAGGCGACGGCGCAGCACCCGCACCTGGTCCTCGGCGTCGGGGAGCCGGGACAGGAACGCCAGCAGCGTGAAGAACCTCGCCTGGTCGCTGATCTCGACGTCCGACGGCTCACGCAGCCGCCTGAACAGTTCCTCCCGGCCCCGCTCGGTGATCGAGAGCACCTGGCGCCGGGCGGCGCCCGAGCCCTCCTCCTCGTGCCGCTCCAGAAGGCCGGCCGCCTCCATCCGGGCGATGGCCGGGTAGAGCGCGCCGTCGCTGACCGGCCGGACGTGCCCGCTCAGCCCGGCGATGCGCTGCTTGAGCTCGTATCCGTGCATCGGCTCCTCGTCCAGGAACCCGAGGATCGTCAACGCCAGGTCACCGCTTGCCACGGCGGCATCGTATCGTTATACCTCTAATCGATATAGCTCGATTCGAGGTGTGCGCATGAGACTGATCAGGCTCGCCCTGCCCGTCTACGTCGAACTCCTGACGGCCGTCGTGGCCGTCGGCCTGATCGACACGCTGTGGGTGTCCGGACTCGGCAGCGAGGCCGTCGCGGCGGTCACGGTCGCCACCACGACCGAGAACCTGGCCCTCGGTGTGATCCTCTGTGTCGGAACGGGCACGACGGTCCTGATCGGACGGCGGGACGGCCGCGCCCCGCTGGCCCCGGTCGTCCGTACGGCCTGGCTGCTACTGGGCGCCTTCGCCCTGGCCGTGGCGGTGCCCGGCGTGCTGCTGCGCGAGCCGGTCGCCCGCCTGTTCACCGACGATCCCGTCACGGTGGGGCTAACCGCGGGCTACTACGCGGTGGCGTTCGCCGGGATCCCCGTCTTCTTCGCCCAGAACCTCGTCGACGGGATCTTCAAGGGCCTCGGCGACACCCGGACGCCGATGCGGGCCGCCCTGCTGTGCAACGCCCTGGTGATCGGCCTGGACCCGCTGCTGATCTACGGGCTCGGCCTGGGCGTCCGGGGAGCCGCCCTGGCCACCGTGTCGGCCCGCCTGGCCACGCTGGCCGTGTCCGTCCTCCTGCTGGCCCGGCGGCTGCCCGCGGAGAAGGGGACGGCGAAGGTCTCGGCGAACCGCGCGGACGCGGCGGCGATCCTGCGCACCGGGCTGCCCATGTCCGGCGACTTCCTCGCCCGCGCCCTGGTGGGCATGGCGCTGGCCGGCATCGTCGGCCGGCACGGCGTGGCCGCGCTCGCCGGGTACGGCATCGGCCTGAAGATCATGATGGCCGGGGTGATGTCCTTCTACGCCCTCCGCCAGGCGGCGATGATCCGCACCTCGCGCGCGGGCGAGGCGGACGGCCCGTCTTCAGGGCGTGACGATGCCGTCGCCGTGCTGCGGTACGGCCTGGCCGCGGGGCTGGCCGCCTCGCTCGTGCTGAACGCGCTCGCCCCTGCGGCCGTGGGCCCGTTCACCGCCGACCCGGCGGTGGCCGCGCAGGCCGTGTGGTTCCTGCGCTGCATGCCGCTCTATCTCGTGCCCTTCGGCGGCCTGATCGCCGTCGGCGGCGTCCTGCAGGCCGGCGGGCGGGGCGCCGGCCTGCTCGCGGCCACACTGGCGGGCTTCGCCGTCCAGTTGCCCCTGGCCTTCCTGCTCGGCTCCCGGATGGGAACCACCGGGGTCTGGCTGGCCATGGCCGCCGGCGCCGCGCTCTCGCTCGTTCTGCTCAGGCCAGCCTGGCGAGGGCCGCGCGCACCCGGCCGAGCGAGCGCTCGCGGCCGAGCACCTCGATCGACTCGAACAGCGGCAGGCCCACGGTCCGGCCGGTGATCGCCACCCGGACGGGGGCCTGCGCCTTGCCGAGCTTGAGCCCGTGGGCGAGGCCGACCTCCTCCAGGGCGGTCTTGAGCGAGTCGGGGTCCCAGCTGACCGTCTCCAGCCGCTCGGCGTACCCGGCCAGGATCTCGGCCGCCCCCGCCTTCATCGCCTTGTCCCACGACGCCTGGTCGAAGACGGGCTCGTCGAGGAACAGGAAGTCGACGTTGGCGGTGACCTCGGACAGCACGGCGACCCGGGTCTGCACCAGGTCGGCCACGCGGTCGAACACCGAGCGGTCCCAGGACGGGTCGAGCCACGGCTCGCAGCGGGCGACGAACACCTCGCGGGGCAGCGCCCGGATGTACTCGCCGTTGAAGGCCCGCAGCTTCTTCTCGTCGAAGAACGCCGGCGCCTGATTCACGTCCTCCAGCCGGAACAGCGGCATCATCTCCGACCACGGCATGATCTCGCGGTCGTCGCCGGGCCCCCAGCCGAGCAGCATGAGGTAGTTGACCATCGCCTCGGCGAGGTAGCCCTCGTCGCGGTAGGACTCCAGGGCCACCTTGTCACGACGCTTGGACAGCTTCTGCCGCTTCTCGTTGACGATCACCGGCACGTGCGCCCAGACCGGCGGCTCCGCGCCGAGCGCCTTCCACAGAAGCTGCTGCTTGGGCGTGTTCGACAGGTGCTCCTCGGCCCGTACGACATGGCTGATCCGCATCTCCATGTCGTCCACGACGTTGGCGAGGATGAACAGCGGCGAGCCGTCCCCCCGGACGATGACGAAGTCCTCCATCGCCGAGTTGGGGAACTCCACCCGCCCGCGGACCTTGTCGTCCACGACCGTCACGCCCTCGTCGGGCGTACGGAACCGCACGGCGCCCTCGGTCAGGCCGCGGTCGCGGCAGTGGCCGTCGTAGCCCTGGTGCTCCGAGCCGGTCCTGGCCTTCACGTCGTCGCGCGTGCAGGTGCAGTGGTAGGCCTTGCCGTCCTTGAGCAGCTTCGCCGCGGCCTCGCGGTGCTGCTGCTCGTAGGCGGACTGGAAGTAGGGCCCCTCGAAGTGCGGCGAGTCGCCGTTGATGCCGATCCAGGCGAGGGCCGAGATGATGCCCTCGGTCCATTCGGGCCGGTTGCGTGCCGCGTCCGTGTCCTCGATGCGCAGCACGAACGTGCCGCCGGACTGCTCGGCGATCGCCCAGTTGAACAGCGCCGAGCGGGCGCCGCCGACGTGGAACATGCCGGTGGGCGAAGGGGCGAAGCGCACCCTAGTCACGTGAGATCACCCGGTTAGTGAGAGTTCCGATTCCTTCGATGGAGACGCCGACCTCGTCGCCCACGGACATCGGGCCCACCCCGGCGGGCGTGCCGGTCAGGATGACGTCGCCGGGCAGCAGGGTCATGACCGCGCTCACATACGCGATGAGCGCGGGGATGTCGTGCAGCAGCAGGGAGGTGCGGGCGCTCTGCCTGACCTCGCCGTTGAGCGTGGTGGTGATCGCCAGGTCGGCCGGATCGAGTTCGGTCTCGATCCAGGGACCGAGCGGGCAGAACGTGTCGAAGCCCTTGGCCCGGGTCCACTGGCCGTCCCTGGCCTGCAGGTCGCGTGCGGTCACGTCGTTGGCGCAGGTGTATCCGAAGACGACCTCGCCCGCCCGCTCGGCCGGGACGTCACGGCACAGCCGGCCGATCACCACGGCCAGTTCGCCCTCGTAGTCGACCCGCTCCGACAGCTTCCCCGGGTACGCGATCGCCTCCGACGGCCCGATCACGGTCGTGTTGGGCTTGAGGAACACGACCGGCTCCGCCGGGGGCTCGCCGCCCATCTCCCTGGCGTGGTCGGCGTAGTTCTTGCCGATAGCGATGATCTTGCTGGGCAGCATGGGGGCGACCAGGCGGACCTCGGCCACCGGGAACCGCTCGCCGGTGAACTCCACCCCGTGGAAGGGGTGGCCGCCGACGCGGGCGATGACCTGCCCGCCCTCTTCCACCACGCCGAAGGCGACCTGGTCGCCCATCGAGAACCTCGCGATACGCACGTCACGAGCCTAGTGGGGGGACGCCGGGTGGGCGTACGTAAGGTGGTCTGGTATCAGCTGGAGTCAAGCGTACGGGAGTCGATGTGCCTTCGGTCGTGAAGATCAACGTGCTGACGGTGCCCGAGGAGATGCGGCGCGAACTGGAGAAGCGGTTCGCCGGCCGGGCCGGGATGGTGGAGTCGGCCGACGGGTTCGAGTGGTTCGAGCTGCTGCGGCCGGTGGAGGGCAGCGACCGTTACCTCGTCTACACCCGCTGGCGCAGCGAGGAGGACTTCCGGCGCTGGCAGGAGAGCCGGGCGTTCCAGGCGGGACACGCGCAGGCCGCCGCCGAGGCCGCCGCGCAGGGCCACGGACACGGCCAGGGCCACGGACATGGGCACGGGCAGGGCGGCCCGGCCGCGACCGACTCCGAGCTGTGGACGTTCGAGGTCGTGGAGAGCACCGGCCCCAAGCAGGAGGGCTGAGCCGGGGCCCGTGACGCCTGAACGCCCCGGCGGCGACGCGCGGACGAGGGCGTTCAGGCGTCGAGCGGGTTGGCGGCGATCCGGGCTCCGACACCGCCCGTGACCGAGGAGGCCGCCGCGCAGCCCGGCTTGCGCCGCGCCTGCTCCTCGAAGGCGGCGAGGAACTCCGCGCCGAACCCGAGCCGGGGATGCCGCGCGAGCACGGCGGCCCGGACCTCCGCCGGGAACTCCTCGGGCCGCTGTCCCGACACGTCCCACGACGTGGCCACCTGCAGCAGGTGCGACTCCGGGTCCTCCGACGCGGCGACCGGATCACGCATGTGGACGACGACGATCTTCTCGGCCCGCGCGGATCTCTCCGCCGACCAGCCGGCGGACATGCCGAAGACCCAGGCGAGACGTCCCCCCGCCTCCTCGAACGGCACCGTGTGACTGTCGAAGGTCTCGGTCAGCCCGATGTCGTGGAGCAGGGAGGACACGTAGTACAGCTCGTCGTCGAAGCCGATCCCGTGCGCCCGGGCGTACCCGGCGCCCCACAGGTAGGACCTGATCGAGTGGTTGAGCAGCGCGGGCGAGCAGAAGCGAGTCGCGACGGCGAGCGCGGCCGACGCGGCGGGCGTCTCGGGGAACGTCTCTGAGAACGAAGCCGGCATGGCCCCAGGCTGGCAGAGCGGGCCGGCCGGGCGCGAGCCGCCATGCGGCCACTTCCCGCACGATTCGGGCCAGCGCAGTTGTGCAGTTGTAACCGGAGTGACTTGACCAGATCATCAGAATTCGGACAGCATGAGCGGCTCCCATTTCGATCTCGGAAGGAATCCGGCGTGTTCCGCCGCCTCTCAGCCCTCTCCCTGGTGGCCGCTCTCCCGCTGACCGCGCTCACCGTGGCCGCGCCCGCCCAGGCACGAGCCCCGCACCGCACACCGGAGTGCCAGGGCGACTGGCTGCCCGCCACCCCCACCTCCGGTGACGTCATGAGCGGCAAGCTGTCCTTCCTGGGCCTGCCCGCGGTCACGGTCGGCAAGGACGTCGACTGGCGCATGGACCCGTACAGGAACAGGTCCTGGCAGATGGTGTTCCAGTCGCTCCGGTGGATGGGCAGGCTCGTGGCCGACTACGAGTCGACCGGCGAGGAGGACTATCTCAGCCGGGCCGTGGAGATCGCGAAGGACTGGGTCACGGACAACCCGTACGGCGGGCGCACGACCAGCCCGTACGCCTGGGCCGAGCATCCGATCGCGCTGCGCGCCCCTGCCCTGGTGTGCCTGAGCAGGTACGTGAAGGCCGACTGGCTGAAGAACAGCCTGGCCCTGCACGCGAAGCTGCTGTCGAACCCCAAGAACTACGAGCTCGGCCACAACCACGGGCTCGACCAGGACATCGGCCTGCTGCGCATCGGCTGCCGCTACGGGAACCCGAAGTGGAAGAACCTCGCGATCAGCCGCATGGTGAAGTCGATGAAGCTCGACATCGACGGGCAGGGCGCGCTGCGCGAGCAGGCGCCGCGTTACGCCATCTACGTGCACGACCGGCTCAGGGTGGCGGTCGACACGATCAAGGACTGCAAGATGAAGGTCCCCGCGGCGCTGGCCACCCGCTGGGAGAGCCTGCCGCGGCACATCAGCGCCGCCACCCAGCCCAACGGCTACATGGTGCCGATCGGCGACGGGCCCGCCGACGTCCAGCCGGCCGCCTTCGACCACGCCGACTCGACCGTGCAGGTGTTCAACGCCGGGTACGTCTTCGGCCGCACCGCCTGGGGCGACCCCAAGTCGGCCTACTACTCGATCCGCTTCGGGCCGGCGCTGAAGTTCCACGGCCACGAGGACCACATGGGCGTGACCTACTACGCCCAGGGCCGCTCGATCCTCACCGAGGCGGGCTTCGTCTCGTACGAGAACACGCCCTACCGGCGGTGGACGCTCAGTCCTGAGGCCCACAACGTGCCGATCCTCGTGGGCAGGAAGTTCCGCGGGCACACCCCCACGGCGCTGGTGGCCAAGTCCGTGCGCAAGGACCGGCAGACGTTCACGTTCACCGACAGGGCGTACGGCGTGCCGCGCAAGCGGTCGGTGCTGGTGAACCACCGCGAGGACGTGATGGCGGTGCTCGACAGCGGCGGCGGGGAGCTGCGGAACCTGTGGCACCTCGATCCCGGGCTGAAGGTCGTGTCCAACTCGGGCGGGCAGGTCGTCGTGGGCGACGGCGGGTGGAAGGCGTCGATCGTCCAGCTCACGATGCCGTCGTGCAAGCCGGTCGGCGGCCAGCGGGTGGTGCGCGGGCAGACCTCGCCCTACCAGGGCTGGATCTCGCCGGGCTACATGCGCAAGGAGCCGGCGCCGGTGATCGTCTCGCCCGTGGCGGAGTCGTTGCTGACCGTCGTGGTGCCCGGGACCGACCGGCCGGAGGTCAGCTGCTCGGGACGCACTCTGACCGTTCACACCCCGGCCGGTTCGGTCACGCTGCGCGCGAGTTCTTCCGGCACCCTGTCGTAACCTCCTCCCCCGACAGGAGGGCGGCGGGCGGTTATCCGTACACCGACGGAGAGCCGCCCGCCAGTTGCTTGGCCTGGTCGGGCACGTGGCCGAGCTTGTCGACCTCGTGGGCCAGCCCCTCCAGGACCGCCCGCAACTGCACCTGCGTGACGTCCGCGAACGTACGCAGGTAGGCGATCCTGCGCTCCAGTTCCTCGGCCTCGGCGCTCTGCAGCCCGTTGCCGGAGGCACGGTAGGCGCCGACCGCCTGATTGGCGGCCTCCTCGGCCTGCCGCTGCGCCTCCATCAGGAGTTCCTCGTACTGCCGGCGGGCCTGGCTCACGATGCGCCGCGCGTAGTCCTCCGCCTCCGCGATCTGCGCGTCGGCGGTCTGCTGGGCGCGGGACAGGATGTTGATGGCGTCGACGTTCAGGGTCTGGGGCGCGGCCTGTTCCGGGTTCATGCCGTGTTCCTTGTACCACTGCTTCATGCGGTCGATGTACGCCCGCAGGTCCGCCTTCTCCTTGTCGCTGGCCGCCATGTCCTCCGCGACGCGGTAGAGGAACGAGCGCACCTCGTCCTCGCTGTAGCCGCGGCGCCCGAGCGATGTGCGCGTGAACTCCTGCTTGCGTACCCGATCCGGGGTGAGGGGCTGGCGCTCGCCCGCCGGGCTTCCCCAAGGCATGTCCGCCGTCATGACTCCCGACCTTTGTCGCTCGTGAACTCGTCGAAGTGGATCTGCTCGGTGGGCACGCCGGCGTCAAGCAGCCGTCCGACGGTCGCCTGCGCCATCTCCTCCGAGCCGCAGACGTAGACGTGCTGGCCACGCCATCCCTGCAGCGCGACGTCCACGGCATAGCCGCGGGTGCCCCGGTAGAAGGGGTCGTGGGAGACGACCGGCACGACGTTGAGCCAGGGGTGCTCTGCGGCCATCTTGGCCAGCGCCTCGTAGTCGTACAGTTCCCTGGAGTTCCGGGCGCCGACGACGAGGTCCACCCTGCGCGTCGGGCCCTCGTAGGCGATCTGCTCCACGAGCGCCTTGAGCGGCGCGAGGCCGGTGCCGCCCGCGATCATGAGCAGGTCGCCCTGGACGTCCGGGGGGAGCGTCAGCCGTTCCCCCACCGCCGCACCCACGCGCAGCATGTCGCCCCGCCGCGCGCCCATGACGAGCGCGGAGCTGAGCACGCCGCCGTCGACCATGCGTACGTGCAGGTCGATGGTGTTGTCCTGGCGGGGCGCGTTGGCGAACGAGTAGAACCGCCAGATGCGCGGGCGCATGGCGTAGGAGAACGACGCCGACTGGCCGGGACGGAAGGGGTACTGGTAGTTCAGCCGGGCGCGGATGACCGCGATGCCGAGGGTGCGCATCTCGTGGCCGATGATCTCGGCCTCCCACCAGGGCGGGGAGGTCTTCGACGCGTCGTTGGCGGCCTCCACCATCACCTGGGCGACCAGGTTGTAGGCCTGCGTCCAGTCGTGCGCGAGCTGAGGAGTCCACCGGTCGCCCAGGAAGTGCTCGAGCGTGGCGAGCAGCGCCTGGCCGACGGCGGGGTAGTGCGTCGCGGTCACCGCGAACTTGCGGTGGTCGCGGCCGAGCTGCTGCAGGACCGGGACGACTTCCTCGATCCGGTCGACGTTGCTGATGACCTTTCCCAACGCGGCCACGAGCTTGTCACGCTGGCGCGCCATGGACACCGGAAACATGTCCCGCACGTCCGGGTTCATCAGGAAAAGAACCGAGTAGAAGTACAGCGGCACCTGGTCGCCCGACCGGGAGACAAGGTGCCAGCTGTCCTTGAGAGCCTGCGTATCCACTCAGCCAGCCGTTTCCGTTGGCTCGGCGACGATGGACGACTTCACCTTGCCGAGGACGAGACCGACGTCGCGCAGGATGTCCTCGCCGACGCCGCCGGCCTGCAGGACCGCGAAGAGGTGCTCGCCCACCTTGTCGTAGTGCTCCGACGTGATGCCCATGCCGGCGTGGGCCTCGCCCAGGTCGCGGCCCTCGTACGGCTCGGGGCCGCCGAGGACCGAGCACAGCAGCATGACCATGTGCCGCTTCAGCCTGGGCATGTCGATACCGGTGAAGTACGGCTTCAGATCGTCGTCGCCGAGCACGCGCTCGTAGAACTGCTCGACGACGTCGCGCACCACTGGTGCGCCGCCGATCTGGTCATAGTAAGACGGCGAGGTGATCACAAGACCCTCCCATTCCGGGTGCACCAGCGGGGGGAATGACTGCGGGCCGAAAGTTTTCGAACTCCGCGCAGTCACGCGGCTGGTCATGGTGACAGTCGGTCGCTCGGCTCCCACGACGCCGGCCGCCTCCGACAGAAAGATCAGAAGCCGACGGCAGGCGCCGCGACAGTACGGGGTTCGGTGCGCAGATACTTCTTGCCTTCACCCTCCGTTGAGCCAGAGCGGGGCGCTGAGGCCGGAACCGCGGCCGGGGTGGCCGATCGTGGCAAAGACCGCCTCAGGGCTTCGCCTATCTAAGCACCAACTAGACTAAATGTCACTAAAACCGCAGCATCCACGAGCGCAACGTGAGCGCCACTCGTACCACGGCAGGGAGGGCTCAGCGGCTGGTCAGGCGCTGTGCCCGGCCCGCAGCAGGCCGTACGTCACCGCCTGCTCGAGCGCCTGCCAGGACGCCTCGATGACGTTCTCGCCCACCCCGACCGTGGCCCACTCGCCGGTCGCGTCACTCGACGTGATGAGCACTCGGGTCACCGCGTCCGTGCCGTGCGTGCCCTCCAGGATCCGGACCTTGAAGTCGATCAGCTCGACCCCGGCCAGCTCGGGGTAGAGCTTCTCCAGCGCCAGCCGCACCGCCCTGTCGAGCGCGTTGACCGGGCCGTTCCCCTCGCCGGTCGCGATGATCCGCTCGCCCTTCGCGTGGAGCTTGACGGTCGCCTCGCTGACCACGTCGCCGCCGGGACGACGCTCGACGATCACCCGCCACGACTCGACCGTGAAGTAACGCCGGTGCTCGCCGTCGACCGTGTCGCGCAGCAGCAGCTCGAACGACGCGTCGGCGGCCTCGAACGTGTGCCCCCTGGCCTCCAGCTCCTTGACCCGCTCGACCAGTTGCCTGGACTGCTCGCCGGTGAGCTCGTAGCCCAGCTCGCGGCCCTTCAGCTCGACCGAGGCGCGGCCGGCCATGTCGGAGACCAGCATGCGCATGTCGTTGCCGACCTCGGCGGGGTCGATGTGCTGGTAGAGGTTCGGATCCACCTTGATCGCCGACGCGTGCAGGCCCGCCTTGTGCGCGAAGGCGGACGTCCCGACGTACGGCTGGTGGGAGTTCGGCGTGACGTTGGTGACCTCGGTGATCGCGTGGGCGATGCGGGTCATCTCGCGCAGCGACTGCGGCGGCACGAGGTCGAATCCCCGCTTGAGCTGGAGGTTCGCCACCACCGTGAACAGGTTGGCGTTGCCGGAGCGCTCGCCGTACCCGTTGGCGCAGCCCTGCACGTGCGTGGCGCCGGCCTTCACCGCGGCCAGCGTGTTGGCGACCGCGCAGCCGGTGTCGTCGTGGCAGTGGATGCCGATGCGGGCCCCGGTGCCGGCCGCCTCGTACACCACGTCGGCCAGCTCGTCGGGGAGCATGCCGCCGTTGGTGTCGCACAGCGCGACCACCGACGCCCCGGCCTCCGCGGCCGTGCGCAGCACCTCCAGCGCGTACGCGGGATTGGAGCGGTAGCCGTCGAAGAAGTGCTCGGCGTCGAGGAAGACGCGCTGGCCCTCCGCGGTCAGGTGGGAGACCGTGTCGCGGATCATCGCGAGGTTCTCCTCCAGCGTGGTGCGGAGGGCCAGTTCCACGTGGCGGTCGTGGCTCTTCGCCACGAGCGTCACGATCGGCGCGCCGGATTCGCGCAGCGCGGCCACCAGGGGGTCGTCGGCGGCCTTCACGCCCGCCCGGCGGGTCGCGCCGAACGCGGCGAGCTGCGCGTGCTTCAGGTCGAGCTCGGTCCGAGCCCGCCGGAAGAACTCGGTGTCCTTGGGGTTCGCACCCGGCCAGCCGCCCTCGATGAAGCCGACGCCGAGGCCGTCCAGGTGTCGTGCGATGGCCAGCTTGTCGGCGACCGTGAGGTTCAGCCCCTCCTGCTGGGCGCCATCGCGGAGCGTCGTGTCGTACACGTGGAAACGATCGTCGGCCATCTCTGTGTCTCCTTCGCGGGGTTGCGTCTCGCCGCGCGCTTATCGGCCCCAACCGGAAAGGTCGCTCAAACAAAAAGACCCCTCACGGACGTGAGAGGTCTGCGCGCCGACGATGTCCTTCAGCCGGCGCGCCTGCCGATAATGAGCAGACCGTAGTACATGGTGCTGAGCAGTTTGCCACAGCCGGTCACCCTCTGGCACATCGATCTCATAGTACGAGATATCGGAGAGTGTTCACGCAGGTCAGGAGGGTCGACATCTAGTGTGATGACCATGAAGGCTGCCAATTTCATCGAACCGGCCGTCGCCGCGTACGCCGCGGCGCACACGAGCCCGCCCGACGACCTGCTCGCCGGCCTGGCGGAGGAGACCCACCGGCTGGTGGGCGACCGGATCAGCATGCAGATCGCGCCGGAGCAGGGCACCCTGCTCACCATGCTGGTCCGGCTCAGCGGCGCCCGGCGGGCGGTCGAGGTCGGGACCTTCACCGGCTACTCGTCGATCTGCATCGCCAGGGGCCTGCCCGCCGACGGGCGCCTGATCGCCTGCGACGTGAGCGAGGAGTGGACGGCGGTGGCCCGCCGCTACTGGGAGAAGGCGGGCCTCGACGACCGCATCGAGCTGCGCCTCGGCCCGGCCGCGGACACGCTGCGGGCCATGCCGCCGGGAGAGGTCTTCGACTTCGCCTTCATCGACGCCGACAAGGCGGGCTACCCGGTCTACTACGAGGAGATCCTGCCCCGGCTGAGGTCCGGCGGCCTGATCGCCGTGGACAACACGCTCCAGCACGGCGACATCACCGATCCCGCCGCCGGAGGCAACGTGCCCGCGATGCGGGAGTTCAACGACCTCGTGGCACGCGACTCCCGGGTGACGAGCGTGCTCCTGACCGTCGCCGACGGGCTCACTCTGATCAGGAAGAACTGAACTCCGGGTCTCAATGGACGTACGGCAATGATGGGGTAATAACCCGCCATTGAGGCGCGGGACACACGATCGGCGCCCCCTCGATGAGTACGCTCGCGAAGCGATTCGCATCAGCGGATCGCTTTGCCCGGGCTCGTCTTATCACGCAGCGTCTGATGCAACCAGGCGTCTGATCCGAACAGGGGGCGGCGAATGACTTGTCGGCGCGGCGGCGGGGTGTTTCTCACCGGCAGGATCGCCGGTCTCCTTCTCGCCGGAACTTCGGCTTCGACCGCGTTCATCACCGGCGTCGCCCCGCTCGGGGCCGCCGCGGACAACGGGCACGGACGCGCCGATCGCGCGGAGCGCAACGTCGCGACCACCCAGGGAGACCCACGGGACCGGCCGGGGGACAAGCTCTCGGTGAGCGGGGCCACGCGCAACCACGGCTACCAGCACACGTCCACCAACACCGCGGGCGGCTCCTCGAACGTGCAGAACGCGCTGTGCCGGCGCGCCCGGGTCTGCAACATCACCCAGCACGTGACCATCGCCGGCCCGCGTGTGACCGTGACCCCGGCGCCCAGGCCCACTCCGGTGCCCACGGTCACCGTCACGGTGACCGCGACACCCGCGCCGTCTCCCGCCGCACTCCCGGTCGCCGCGCCGGCGCCGTGCCCCGGCCCCGCGGCCCCCTGATCGGGATCGACGGCAGGGCCGGCGGGGGCACCGGCGGGGGTACCGCCCTGCTCGAAGGGCTGCTGTCGCTGTCCGTCCTCGCGACGGGCACGGCCTGCCCGGGCGCGTCCGGCTGACTCTGCCCGAGGGCAGGCCCCGCCTGCCCCGGCCGTCAGCAGATCTTGTGGATCCAGTGGTGGGCGTCGGGGCGGCTGCCGTACTGGATGCCCACGAGCTCCTCGCGGATCTTCATCGTGACCGGCCCGGGGACGCCGTCGCCGACGGTCCAGGCCCGGTCGACGCCCTTCACCGAGCCGACAGGGGTGACGACGGCGGCGGTGCCGCAGGCGAAGACCTCGGTGAGCTCACCGGACTCGCAGCCCGCCTGCCACTCCTCGATGGAGATCTTGCCCTCCTCGACCGTGTAACCGAGTTCGCCGGCGAGGCTGAGGATCGAGTCACGGGTGATGCCGGGCAGCAGCGTCCCGGTGAGCGCCGGGGTGACGAGGCGGTCACCGAAGACGAAGAACAGGTTCATCCCGCCCATCTCCTCGACCCACCGGTGCTCGAAGGCGTCGAGCCAGACGACCTGGTCGCAGCCCTCCTCGACGGCCTGCCGCTGGGCCACGAACGCCGCCGCGTAGTTGCCGCCGCACTTGGCGAAGCCCGTGCCGCCGGGGGCCGCGCGGGTGTACTCGGTGGACAGCCAGACCGAGACCGGCTTGAGGCCGCCGGTGAAGTACGACGCGGCGGGCGAGGCGATCACCATGTACTTGTAGCTGCGCGAGGGGTGGTTCACCCCGAGGGCGGGCTGCGTAGCGATCATGAAGGGCCGCAGGTAGAGGCTGTGGCCCTCCGTGGCCGGCACCCAGTCGCGGTCGGTCTGCACGAGGAGTTCGAGCGACTCGACGAACGCCTCCTCGGGAAGCTCGGGCATCGCCATCCGCAGCGCCGACTGGTTGAACCGCGCGGCGTTCGCGTACGGCCGGAAGGCGACGATCGAGCCGTTCGACTGCCGGTAGGCCTTGAGCCCCTCGAACAGCTCCTGGCCGTAGTGGAACACCGACGTGGCGGGGTCGAGGACGAGCGGGCCGTACGGCTGGAGCTTCGCGTCGTGCCAGCCCTCCCCCTCGGTCCAGTCGATGGAGATCATGTGGTCGGTGAAGACCTGACCGAAGCCGGGGCTCGCCAGCACCTGCTCACGCTCGGCCGCACTGCGGGCCTGCGGGTTGAGCTGCACGTCGAACCTGAGGTGGGTGGTCATGGCGAGGTCCTTCTCTCTTCGTCGTCGTAGTAATTGTGCGACGAGTCGGCTAAGGGAAAACTAGGGCATTTGGCAGGTATGAAAAAGCGCATGGCGGCCCATACCGGGCCGCCATGCGCGTGATGTCGGGATGAGCGGCCGGGATCAGCCGGCTACTCGGGCGGCGATGTCGTCGCCGATCTCGCGGGTGGAGCGCGCCGCCCACGCGCTCTGGCGCTCGATCAGGTCGTCGGCCACGGCCTGCTCGACGCGGGCCGACGCCTCGGCGTGGCCGAGGTGGTCGAGGAGCATGGCGACCGACAGGATCGTGGCGGTCGGGTCGGCCTTGCCCTGGCCCGCGATGTCCGGCGCGCTGCCGTGGACGGGCTCGAACATGGACGGCGCCGTGCGGGCCGGGTTGACGTTGCCGCTGGCCGCCAGGCCGATGCCGCCGGCGACCGCGGCGCCGATGTCGGTCAGGATGTCGCCGAACAGGTTGTCGGTGACGATCACGTCGAACCGCTGCGGCTGCGTGATGAAGAACATGGAGGCCGCGTCGACGTGGCAGTAGTCGGTCTTGACCTCGGGGAACTCCAGGCTGAGCCGGTCGACGGTGCGCGCCCACAGGTCGCCCGCGTACGTCAGCACGTTGGTCTTGTGGACCAGCGTCAGCTTGCGGCGCGGCCGGCCCAGGGCCTTCTCGAAGGCGTAGCGCACGACGCGCTCGACGCCGTAGGCCGTGTTGAGGGACTCCTGCGTGGCGATCTCGTGCGGCGTGCCGCGGCGCATCACGCCACCGGCACCGGCGTACGGGCCCTCGGTGCCCTCACGGACGACGATCATGTCGATGTCCTCGGGGCGGGCCTGTCCGAGCGGGGTCGTCACGCCGGGGAACAGCTTGACCGGGCGGAGGTTCACGTAGTGGTCGAGCTCGAAGCGCAGGCGCAGCAGCAGGTCGCGCTCCAGGACGCCGGGCGGCACGCTCGGGTCGCCGACGGCGCCCAGCAGGATCGCGTCGTAGCCGCGCAGCTCGTCGAGCACCTCGTCGGGAAGCGTCTGCCCGGTCGCGTGGTAGCGCTTGGCACCGAGATCGTACTCGGTGGTCTCGGACTTGACGCCCGCGGCGTTGAGGACCTTGAGGCCTTCGGCGACGACCTCGGTGCCGATACCGTCACCGGGGATCACTGCCAGGCGGATGTTGCTCGACTCCATGCGTGTACCTTACCGGTTGTCTCGGAGATCGAAACACGATCTCACCATTCGGTCCATACCGGGCGTACGTGCCCGTCAGGCGGGTCCCGCCGCGACGGCACGCTCGAACACGAGGTCGCGCGCCGTCGACAGCCCGACCGCCAGCGCCCCGAGGATCACGGCGTCCGGCCCGAGCGTGGACACCTCGATCCGCGGTGGCGTGAGGGCCACCAGCGTCTCCAGCCGCTCCGCCACCGGTCCGGCGAGCAGGTCGCCGGCCTGTGCGCCGATGCCGCCGCCGAGCACGACCAGTTCGGGATCGAGCACGGCGATCACCCCGGCGAGGGCGCGGGCGACATGGCCGGCCTCGGCCTCCACCACCCTGCGCGCGACCGCGTCGCCACCGCGCGCGGCGTCGAAGACCTCCTTGGCCGTGGCCGCCGTCATGCCGAGACGCGCCGCCGCCGCGACGACGCCGTCGGCGGACGCGACCGACTCGAACTCGCCGCGCCTTCGGTCCAAGCCCGGGCCGTCCTCGCCCTCGGGCAGGCCCACCGGCAGGTACGAGATCTCGCCGGCCGCTCCCCGGGCGCCCCGGTAGAGACCGCCGTCGATGACCACGCCCATGCCGACGCCCGTCCCGATGGACATGAGGACGAAGTGGGAGACCCCCTTGCCCAGGCCGTAGGCGCCCTCCCCCACGGCCGCGAGGTCGACGTCGTTCTCCACCGTGTACGGCGAGCCCGTCACGCCGGCCAGCGCGTCCACCGCGCCCGGACGTTCCCAGCCGGGCAGGTTCGGCGCGAGCCGGAGCGCCCCGCTCTCCTTGTCGTGGATTCCCGGGGTGCCGAACACGGTGACGGTGACGTCGCCGGGCTCGAGACCGGCCTCGGCGACGACCTCGGCCGCCATCCGCACCAGTTGCTCCAGCAGGCCGTCGTACGACCGCGCCGAGGAGGGCTCCTGCCTGCGGACGACGATGTCGCCCACGAGGTCGGCGAGGGCGAGCCGCACGGTGGTGCGGCCGATGTCGGCGGCGAGCACCCAGCCCGCCTCCGGCCTGATCTCGTAGAGCAGCGCGGCACGGCCGGTGCCGCCGGTGCGCAGCCCGACCGGGCGGACGAGCCTGGCACGCTCCAGGTCGGCCAGCGCCATCGAGATCGTCGGCTTCGACAGTCCGGTCACCTGGGCGAGTTCGGGGCGCGAGGCCTTGCCGAGGCGGAAGATCTCGGTGAACACCACCCGCTGGTTGATCGACCGGAGCAGGCTGGTCGTGTTCGCGGCCCCACCGCCGATGCTCACCACGCACTCAAGATTGGCACATCCGGAGGGTGGCCGGTCCCGCCGACGTCGGCCAGGTCAGCGCTGCGGTACGCCCCCGTTGTCGCGGCGGTCGAGCGCGATCTGCAGCGCCGCGGCCGCCTCGTCCTCAGCGTCCTCGGCACGGCCCCAGGGATACATGTCGTACATGGCGATTCTCACTTCGACGGAGGAATGCTGAGAACGGATCCGCCGGTCGCGGATCCGGAACGCCGGCCGCCGATGGAACGCGGGTCACGCGTCATGGGCGAGCCGAAGGCCGTCGGCGCGTCGCTCCGCGACGGGCCGGCCTGCCCTGATCAGGCCCCGTCGCGGCAGGTAGAAGTGCGGGGCGCCTCGTCATCGCAAGAGTACCCCACAATCTCGTAGGACGACCTAGTATCTCACTTGGTGAGACGCGGTCCACGGGACGGAAACGCCGCACCAGACCACGGAAAACGCGAACGCCCGGCGCACGGGGCGCCGGGCCGTCCGATGAGCGGATGCCGGAGTGTCAGTCCTCCAGGTCGACCGTACGGCCGCTGTCGGCGCCGATCTCCGCCGCGATCTGCTCGACGACGTCGGACGGGATCGCCGTGTCGACCGTCAGCGCGATGAGCGCCTTGCCGCCCTTCACGTCCCGGGAGACCTGCATGGAGGCGATGTTCACGTTGTGCTCGCCGAGCAGGCGGCCGACGATGCCGACGATGCCGGGGCGGTCGGCGTAGGTGAAGAACGCCAGGTGCTCGGTCGGCTCGATCTCCATCGCGTAGCCGTTGACCTCGACGATCTTGGTGATCTGCCGCGGGCCGGACAGGGTGCCGGAGACCGAGACCGTGCGGCCGTCGGCGAGCACGCCGCGCACCGTGATGACGTTGCGCCAGTCGGGGCTCTCCGCGCTGGTGACCAGCTCGACCACGACCCCGCGGTCCTTGGCCAGCAGCGGCGCGTTGACGTAGGTCACCGCGTCCTCGACGACGTCGGTGAAGACGCCCTTGAGCGCGGCCAGTTCCAGGACCCGGACGTCCTGGGCGGAGATCTCGCCGCGGACCTCGACGTCCAGGCGGGTGGCCACCTCGCCCGCGAGCGCGGTGAAGATGCGGCCCAGCTTCTCGGTGAGCGGCAGGCCCGGCTTGACGTCCTCGGCGACCGCGCCGCCCTGGACGTTCACCGCGTCGGGCACGAACTCGCCGGCGAGCGCCAGCTTCACGCTGCGGGCGACCTGCGTGCCGGCCTTCTCCTGGGCCTCGTGGGTGGAGGCGCCGAGGTGCGGCGTCACCACGACCTGGTCGAACTCGAACAGCGGGCTGTCGGTGCAGGGCTCCTTGGCGAACACGTCGATGCCCGCGCCGGCGACACGGCCCTCCTTGAGGGCGGAGTAGAGGGCGTTCTCGTCGATGATCCCGCCGCGGGCGACGTTGATCAGCCGGACGGTCGGCTTGACCATGTGCAGCTCGCGGTCGCCGATGAGGCCGATGGTCTCCTTCGACTTCGGCAGGTGGACCGTGATGAAGTCGGCCTGCTGGAGCACCTCCTCCAGCGACGCCAGCCGCACGCCCATCGCCGCCGCGCGGGCCGGCTGCAGGTAGGGGTCGTACGCGATGATCTCGACGCCGAACGGCTGCAGGCGCTGCGCGACCAGCTGGCCGATCTTGCCGAGGCCGAGGATGCCGACGACCTTCTCGTCGAGCTCGACGCCGGTGTACTTCGAGCGCTTCCACTCGCCGTCCTTGAGCGCGGAGTGCGCCTGGGCGACGTTGCGGGCGCTGGCGAGGATCAGCGCGACCGTGTGCTCGGCGGCGCTGGTGATGTTGGAGGTCGGGGCGTTCACGACCATGACGCCGGCCTTGGTCGCGGCCTCGACGTCGACGTTGTCGAGGCCCACACCGGCACGGGCGACGACGCGCAGCTTGGGCGCCGCCGCGATGGCCTCCGCGTCCACCTGGGTGGCGCTGCGTACGATCAGGGCGTCCACGTCGGCGAGGGCGGGCAGCAGCTGCGACCGGTCGGCGCCGTCGGTGTGCCGGACCTCGAAATCCGCGCCGAGCACGGCGAGACCCGCTTCTGAGAGCTCTTCTGCGACAAGTACGACGGGCTTGTTCACTGGGTTGAGTCCTTCGTGAAGTGCGACAGCGCGGACGACGTGAGTCTATCCGCGCCTTGTCAGCCGCTCGGCTACGGGCCGAGCTTGCAGCTCTTCGCCATGCATGGCGTGCACGGGTCAGGCCGCGTACGGCTGGCTGACGGCAGCCCGGCGACCGATGTTGATCGCCGCGTTGTGGTCGGCGGGGCCGGCGAACCCGCACCTGACGCACCGGAAGTCGTCCCGGGTGGGACGGTTGCGTTTGTCGCAGTGCCCGCAGGCGTGGCAGGTCCGCGAGGTGTTACGCGGATCCACCAGCCGGAGGGGGACTCCGGCGAGGGCGGCCTTGTACGTGATGAACGTGCGGAGCCGGCGGAAGCTCCACGAGTGAAGGTCGGCACGCCGAGCCTTGGCAACCGTGACCCGCTCGCGGATGCCCTGAAGGTCTTCCAGGGCGATCCCGGAGCGGGTGTCTTTGGCCTTACCGACCAGGTTCTTGCTGATCACGTGGTTGGCGTCGCGGGCGAACCGGGACTCCTTGCGGCGACGCTTCTTCAGCAACCGCTTGGCCGCTTTGGTGCCCTTGGCCTGAAGCCGGGCACGAAGGCGGGCGTTGCGCCGCCGCACGGCCCGCACGCCCTTCCCGCAGTGGGCTTCGCCTGTGGAGTCGGTAACCAGATTCACGATGCCCAGATCCACCCCCAGCCACTTGTCCGGTTCTCCACCTGTGGCGGGTTCGGGGACGTCGATCACCACGGCGAGGTAGAAGACCCGATCCCGGTAGACCAGGTCGGCCTGACCGCGCATCGTCGCACCGGCCCTCTTAAGCCACCGCCCCTGATACACGACAGGGACGACAATCCGCCTGCCCAGGGTGAGGATGGACACCCGGTCCTGCCCCTTCCACGACAGGATGCGCGGGTCGTAGGCGACTGCACCCAGTTCCCTGAAGACCGGCTTGATCGTCTTGTCGCGCTTGTACGCCTCACATGCCTTGGCGATCGACCGGATCGCCATCTGCGCCGACAGCCCGAACTCATGACGCAGGTCGGAGTACACGAACTTCTGCACCGCCACCTTGTTGGCCGAGTGGTGCGCGAAGGCGACCTCGGCTGCACGGTTGGCGGCGGCGTTGCACGCCCGCATCGTCGCCAGCAGGCTCTCGGCCTGCTCAGCGGTCGGAGCGAGCTTCAGCATCTCCGTAACCAACACAACACGTACTGTAGCGAGCCGTTATCACGAAATGATCACATTGCCAAAGAACGTGCCTTACCCCGGCACCAAAGGATCGACCTGCGCCACAGCATCCGACGAGCGACGGCATGCGAGACGGGCCTGTCTGCGCGGCCGTCTCACGTGAGAGGTTCATGTGAGCGGCGAGGTTCATGAGACTCGCTCATGTACGCGCCCAGCCGGTCGGTGTACCCCACCTACGCGTGATCCATACGGACTGCCACCCATCTCGGTATTGATCGCACCTAATCTTCGGGATTAGCCTGATTCGCCATGGTCCAGTCCCTATCGTTCAGGCTATGAGCATCGGGAACCCCTCCCTGGGCGACGTTCTCGCGCGGCATGGCAGCCCCCGGCAACTCCTGGCGGCTCTCGCGGAGTGGGGCATCCTGGTGGCGGTCCGCCCCGACCGCTCCGTGGTGCTCGGCACGACGCAGAACGGCGAACGCGTTCTGCTGGGCTACACGGGGCCGGCGACCTACGCCCGGCACCGTGGCAGCCACTCCCTGTCGGCGTGCGACGCCGACACCATCCTCGACATCCAGCGCGTCACGGGCGTGCGCGAGATCGTGATCGACGCGGCCGGTCCCGCTGCCGCCGCCGTGCCGATCGACGACCTGCGGCGCCATCTGGAGCAGACCCGCACCGGTCCCGCTCCCGCGCTGTCGGCCATGGGCTCGGCCGCCCCCACGGCGTACGCCACGGGTGCGATGGCGACCGTGACCCGCGCGCAGGCGACGCGGCAGGCTCCCCCGCCGCCCGTGCCCGCCCCGGTCCCGGCCGCGCCCTCCGCACTTCCGTCGCAGTGGGTTCCGGCCCCCCGCCAGCACCTGTCGGGGGCGATGCAGGTCGTGGACCCCGGCTACCGCAGGACGCGTCATCCGATCCTGCCGGCGCTGCGGGTGGCGGTCGCCGAACTGCTGCCGGAGTATCCCTACGTCCACCACGTCTGGATCTCCGAAGCGCGGACGGCCGCCGGGCTGTGGGGGATCATGCTGCACGTCAAGGTGCACACCCTCGCCGCCGACGACATCGTCAAGGAACTGCACCGGCGGGTGCGCGCCCGGCTGCCGCAGTTGGCGGCCAGCGAGGCCCCGGTGCTCATGGCCCGGATCGCCGACGCGCACACCGAACGCCGCCTGATCGAGGTCGGCGCGCACGTCGTCTGCCCCGACGTGCGCGACTGAGCCGAAGCCCCATCGCCGATCTCCGCCGGCGTCGTCCGGCGGAGATCGGCAAGACATCGCGCAGCCGCCGAACCGTTGCCGGAGACCGCTTCCGAACGGACGCTTGCTCGGCTTGAATGTCGCCATGGTTTCCACGGCGGCGACGCCCTCCCCGTCGAAGGTCTCCCTCGGGGTTCGCCTCGGGTACGCCGTCGGCTCGTTCTGCACGGCCAACTTCTCCACGATCCCCGGGCTGCTGCTGCTCTTCTACATGACGAACGTGCTCGCGGTGCCGGCCGCGTTCGCGGGCGTCGTGCTCTTCCTGCCCAAGGCCTGGGACCTGATCGCCAACACCCTGGTCGGCCGGTGGTCGGACCGCACGGTCTCACGCTGGGGACCGCGCCGGCCCTGGCTGCTCGCCGGCGCCCTCGTGCTGCCGGTGTCGTTCGCCCTCATGTTCGCCGGGCCGCCGCTCACCGGCGTGCCCGCCGCCCTGTACGTGGGGGTCACCTTCCTGGCCGCCGCGACCGGATACGCCCTCTACGAGGTGCCGTACAAGGCGATGCCCGCGGAGATGACCACGGACTACCACGAGCGGACCTCGCTGCTGCAGTGGCGCATGGTCCTCATCGCGGTCGGGATCGCGATGAGCGGCATCCTCGCCCCGATGATCGCCGGCGAGACGGCCGACGGATACCGCACCATGGGCGTCGCCTTCGGCGCGATCCTGCTCGTCGCGATGCTGGGCTCGTTCTTCGGCACCGCCCGCGCCCCCTTCACCGGCCAGCAGAAATCCGAGGGGACGCTGCGGGAGCAGCTTGCCGCCGCCCGCACGAGCAAACAGTTCCTGTGGCTGCTCGGACTCAGCTCCGCGCAGACGCTCGGGGCCGGCGTGATGCTCGCCGGGGCGCCCTACTTCGCCGCCTACTCGCTCGACGACACCTCCGCCACCACCACGCTCTTCGCGGCGCTCGTGGGGCCGATGCTGGTCACGATGCCGCTGTGGGTGTGGCTGGCCCGCAAGCTCGACAAGCGCGGCGCGATGATCCTGTCCGGCACGCTGTTCACGGCCGGCGCGCTGCTGATCCTCGCGACGCCCGCGCTCGGCGAGCTGTACGCGCACCTGTGCGTGATGATCGTGGGCGTCGGCTACGCGGGCCTGCAACTGCTGCAGTTCTCCATGCTCGCCGACGTCATCGCGTACGACGGCGCGGTGAGCGGCGAGCGCAGGGGCGGGATCTTCACCGGTCTGTGGACCGCGGTGGAGAACGCGGTGGCGGCGCTCGGGGCGACCGCGTACGGGTGGGTGCTGGGCGTGGGGGGCTTCGTCTCCTCCGATCCCGAGCATCCGGTGATCCAATCGGACAGCGCCCACGTCGCCGTGGTGATCGGCGTGACCGTGGTGCCCGCCCTGATCACGTTCGCGGGCGTGCTGATGACGCTCAAATACAACCTGACCGCCGACCGCCTCGCCGCCGTCGGCGGCGCGGACGGGACCGGACCCGCGCCCACGGCCTCAACGACCGCCGTCTCCGGCGGAGAGAACACCGGCTCCGGCGGTGAGCACGCCGGGAAGGACGGCGGGCAGCCCGAAGCCGGCGAAGTGCTCCGCGCCGAGGAATGAGGCGATCTCGCAGATCCGCTCGTCCCGCAGGGTCAGCACGGTGATCGACCAGGCGGTGTGCGGGAGAGTCGCGCCCTCGCCGACGTAGAAGGCCACGGCCGGCTGGCCGTTCGCGCCGGTCAGGACATACCGCCAGCTCGGGCAGCGGGTGAGCGGCACCTGCACGGCGAAGTCGGCGACCGCCGTGATGCCGCGATACCAGTGCGGCAGCGGCGGCATCGACCAGGTGACGTCGTCGGTGAGCAGCGCGATCAGGGCGTCGGCGTCCCCGCGTTCGAGAGCGGACGCGAACCCGACGGCGATCTCCCGCACCCGGGGGTCGCCGATCGTGCGCGGCGCCCGCTGCCGGTCGAGGGAGGGCGCCTTCTCCGCGAGGATCCTGCGGGCCCGAGCCAGAGCCGAGTTCACGGAGGCGGCCGAGGTCTTCATCATCGCGGCGATCTCGGCGGCGGAGAAGCCGAGCACCTCGAAGAGCAGCAGCGCCGCGCGCTGGTTGCCGGGCAGGTGCTGCAGAGCGGCGACGAAGGCGAGCTCCACGGCCTCGCGCCGCTCGTAGCGCCCCGCCGGGCCGTCCGTCAGGCCGGCGTCGGGATAGGGGCCCAGCCAGGCCACGTCGCCGAGCGGACCCTGCCCGTCCACGACCGCGCGCTCGCTCGACGGGCCCAGGTCCATCGGCAGCATCCGCCTGCCCCGGCTCTCCGCGAGGTCGAGGCAGGCGTGGGTGGTCACGGCGTACAGCCACGTGCGCAGCGAGGAGCGGCCCTCGAAGCGGGCGAGGCCCCGCCAGGCCCGCAGCAGAGCGTCCTGGAGGGCGTCGTCTGCGTCGTGGACCGAGCCGAGCATGCGGTAGCAGTGGGCGTGCAGCTCCGGGCGCAGCGGCCGGACCAGCCTGGTGAACGCGGCCTCGTCCCCGTCTCGCGCCCGCGCCAGGTCGCCGTCCGCCGCCGTCGGGGAAAAAACCTCACCCACGAGCGACGATTCTGCCTCACATCGGGAGTCTCCCCTCCCGGGGAGCACGACCGGCTCCCGACCGTTCGTTCCCGAACAGGAGACACGCCATGATCACCGAGGCGGATCTGAAGGCCGACCTGCGCCGCTATCTGCAGGACGCTCGAGACGCCCTGCTGTGGAAGCTGGACGGACTCTCGGAATACGACGTCCGCCGCCCGTTGACGCCGACGGGCACCAACCTGCTGGGGCTGGTCAAGCATCTGGCCGGCGTCGAGCTGCTGTATCTGGGGTTCGTGTTCGGCCGTCACTTCGACGAGCCCGTGCCCTGGTTCCGTCCCGATCTCGGGCCCGCCGCCTTCGCCAGGAACGCGGACATGTGGGCCACCGCCGAGGAGTCCCGCGAGTACGTCACCGGGGTGTACCGGCGCGCCTGGGGACACGCGGATGCGACGATCGCGGAGCTGCCACTGGAGTCGGCCGCCGACATCGTGTGGTGGCCGGAGGAGCACCGGCGGGCGACCCTGCACCGCGTGCTGGTCCACATGATCGCCGAAACCCACCGGCACGCCGGCCACGCCGACATCGTCCGCGAGTCGATCGACGGCGCCGCCGGATACCGGGTCGGCGACGTGATGACGGCCGACGATCCGTCCTGGTGGGAGAGCTACCACGAGGAACTGGAACGCGTGGCGCGGGAGGCCGCGAACGACCTTAAGCGCCCCTCAAGGCGATCCCCTCGCTGATCATGCGGCTGACCTGCGGATTATCGGACATTTAGGGCTTTGCGCAGCCTAAGCCATGTTTAAGAGAAGGTAGATACTTTCGGGATTGGACCGATTTATCACCACATGTCGGTCTCTGGCGCACCATAATGACGACTTCCCCAGCGTCTAACCCCCACTGGAGGAATGATCGTGAACAGAGCGCTCGGAGCGGTCCTGTGCCTCGGGAGCGTCGCGGCCGTCGGCGTGGCGGCCGGACCCGCTCAGGCCGAGGCCCAGCACGCGGGCTGCCGGGTCGCCGCCGCGAAGCCCTACGTCACCGTGGACGGCAAGATCCGCGCGGCGGGCTCGCGGGCCGGTTGCGTCGACAACGCCCGTTTCCGGGTCCGGATCGTGAACAGCACGCCGGGCCCCGACCGCGTCGTGAAGAGCGGCTCCAAGGTGGTCAGGAACGCCCGCGTCGTCGTCGCCCTGACCTGCGCGGACGGTGCCTACTACAGCGTCGTCACCGACTACCGCGGCCACCTGTCGCGGTCGAGGCCGGTGCGCCTCGACTGCGACATCCCCACCCCCGTCCCCAGCTCCACCTCTTCCCCGAGCCCGACCGCCACCCCCACGACGAGCCCCTCGGCGGTCCCGAGCACGGCCCCCAGCGCGAGCCCCTCCGCGAGCGCCGCCGCTCCCAGCGCCTCTCCCACGAGCGGCTCGGCCGTGGGCACCGCCATCGAGAACGAGGTCGTGCGCCTCACCAACGTCGAGCGGGCGAAGGCAGGCTGCGGCCCGCTCAAGCACGACGCGCGCCTGCGCGCCGCCGCGTACGCCCACTCGGCCGACATGTCCGCCAAGAACTACTTCGACCACACCTCGAAGGACGGCCGCTCCTTCTCCGACCGCATCACGGCCGCCGGTTACACCTGGCGGGCGGCGGCGGAGAACATCGCCAAGGGCTACGGCACGGCCCAGGCGGTGGTCCAGGGCTGGATGAACAGCCCCGGCCACCGGCAGAACATCCTCAACTGCAACTACACCGACATCGGGGTCGGGTACGTCGCCGCGGGCGGCCCGTACTGGACCCAGGACTTCGGCCGGCAGTAGAGACCGCCGGTCCGGCACGGAGCGGGGACGCCACGCCCGGCGGCCCCGCTCGACGCCGGGATTGGCGGGGAATACGGCGGTCTTCTGGACACCTCGGACCACTGCGGCGGATACTCCAATCATGAGCTCTCCCCCGGTTCGCGCCTCGGACGGGGACCGCGAGCGCGCGCTCAGCGAGCTCCGCGACCGGGCCGCCGAAGGACGCCTGTCCATGGAGACCTTCGTCGGCCGGGTGGACCTGGCGCTTCGTGCTCGCAGCCGCAACGAGCTGGACGAGCTGGTCGCCGACCTCCCACACCGCGGGCGCTGGCGCAGAAGGATCACCGACGCGGTCGCCTCCGTGTCGGAGCTGAGCAGCCGGATCGAGTCCGCCTGGCGGCGTCCCCGGCTGCCCCGGCTCGCCCTGCCCGCCGACGGCCGGGCCCGCTACCTGGTCGGCCGCGGCTCCTCCTGCGACCTCGTCCTCGCCGACCTGACCGTCTCGCGGGTGCACGCCGAGCTGCGGCGCGAGCACGACTCCTGGCTCCTCGTCGACCTCGGCTCGATGAACGGCACCCGGCTGAACGGCTGGCGCCTGGTCGGGCCCGCGGCCGTACGGGCCGGCGACGAGGTGGCCTTCGGCGACTGCGTGTTCCTGGTCTCGATGCCGGCCTGATCGCTATACGTACATTTCCGTATTGATGCCCCGGCACGGCTCACCGACGATCGCGGAAAGCCACTCACCCGGGAGCGGACTGTGCGGTTGTCACGACGTATCACGATCATGCTGGCCGGTGCCGTTCTGGCCACCGGGATCGCGGGCTCCGGCGTTCCCGCCGGGGCGCGGGACCCGGCCCCCGGCGTCGCGGACCTGACCCGCGACCTCGACCAGATCCTCGCCGACTCCCGACTGGCCCCCGCGCGGGCGGGCGTCGCCGTGCGGGTCGCGGCCACCGGCGAGGACCTCTACTCCCTCGACGCGGACAAGCTGTTCGCCCCCGCCTCCAACACCAAGCTGCTCACCTCGGCCGCCGCCCTCGACACGCTCGGCACCGGCTTCCGGTTCACGACCGACGTGCTCGCCGCGTCCAGGGTGGGCCACACGGTCGCCGGGGACCTCACGCTGCGGGGCACGGGCGACCCCACCATGCTCGCCGCCGACTACGACGCGCTCGCCGCCAAGGTCGCGGCGGCCGGGGTCAAGGTCGTCACGGGACGGCTGGTCGCCGACGACACCTGGTTCGACGACGTACGGCTCGGCACCGACTGGGCCTGGGACGACGAGCCGTACTACTACGCCGGGCAGATCTCCGCGCTGACCGCGTCGCCCGACACCGACTACGACGCGGGCTCGGTGATCGTCTCGGTCGCGCCCGGAGACGGCCCCGGCAAGGCCGCCAAGGTGTCCACCACGCCGGCGACCGGATACGTGAAGATCGTGAACAGGGCCGTCACCGGCGACGAGACGGACGTGCTCGTCGAGCGGCAGCACGGCACCAACACCGTCGTGGTCACCGGCACGGTCTCCGAGCCGTACGACGAGTGGGTTGCGGTGTGGGACCCCACGCTCTACGCGGCCACCCTGTTCCGGGAGGGGCTGACCCGGCACGGCGTGAAGGTGCTCGGGCCGACCGTACGCGGGACCGCCCCGGCCAAGGCGGCCACGGTCGCCTCACGCCAGTCGATGACCCTCGGCGACCTGCTCGTGCCGTTCCTGAAGCTGAGCAACAACATGCACGCGGAGATCCTCACCAAGACGATGGGACGCAAGGTCTCCGGCACGGGGACGTGGGCGGCCGGACTCGCCGTGACGACCGCGTTCGCGCAGGCGAACGGCATCAAGACGCTGCGGCTGCGGGACGGATCCGGCCTGTCCCGGGTGGACGCCCTGACGCCCGCCGGAATCACGGCCCTGCTCGCGGCGGTGCGCGGCAAGCCCTGGTTCCCCACCTGGTACGCCGCCCTGCCGATCGCGGGAGAGGCGGACCGGATGGTCGGCGGCACGCTGCGCAGCAGGATGGGCGGCACGCCGGCGGCCGGGAACGTGCACGCCAAGACCGGCTCGCTGACCGGCGTGACCGCGCTGTCGGGCTACGTGACCAGCGCGGACGGCGAGCCGCTGGTCTTCTCGGTCATCAGCAACGGCTACCTGTCCGGAGCGCCGAGGGACCTGGAGGACCGCATCGCCGTCAGGCTGGCCCAGTTCACCAGGAAGGCCGCGGTGGACGAGACGGCGGCCGCGCGCAGCGTGACTCCCGGGTCGCCGCCGCAGGAGGCCGCCGGGCCGGCTCCTTCCGCCGGTGACCTCGAGTGCTCCTGGCTCAAGCCCGCCCAGTGCTGATCCCTCTCGCCCTGGTGTCCTGAAACGCGACGCGGCGCCGCTCCCCACCTCGTCGGCGGGGCGCGGCGCCGCGGTCACGCAGCGGTTCGCGAGCCTCAGGCCTGCTCGCCCTTGAGCCAGCTCATCATCGGGCGGAGCTTGCCGCCGGTCTGCTCGATCGAGTGGCCCGCCAGCTCCTCGCGGTAGCGCTTGAAGTTGGTCTGGCCGGAGTCGAACTCCTCGACCAGCTCGCGGGCGAAGCGGCCGTCCTGGATCTCGTCCAGGATGCGGCGCATCTCCTTCTTGGTCTCCTCGTTGACCACGCGCGGGCCACGGGTGTAGCCGCCGTACTCGGCGGTGTCGGACACCGACCAGTACATCTTGGAGATGCCGCCCTCGTACATCAGGTCCACGATCAGCTTCATCTCGTGGAGGCACTCGAAGTAGGCGACCTCCGGCTGGTAGCCGGCCTCGATCAGGGTCTCGAACCCGGCCTTGATCAGCTCGGAGACGCCGCCGCACAGCACGGCCTGCTCGCCGAACAGGTCGGTCTCGGTCTCCTCGGTGAAGGTCGTCTTCAGCGCGCCGGCGCGGGTGCCGCCGATGCCCTTGGCGTACGACAGCACGAGCGGCCAGGCGTTGCCGGTGGCGTCACGCTCGACGGCGACCAGACAGGGCACGCCGCGACCGGCGGAGTACTGACGGCGGACGAGGTGACCCGGGCCCTTCGGCGCCACCATGGCCACGTCGACGCCCGCCGGGGCCTCGATGAGCCCGTAGCGGATGTTGAGGCCGTGGCCGAAGAACAGCGCGTCGCCCTCGACGAGGTTCGGCGCGACGTGCTCGGCGTACAGGTGCCGCTGGATGTGGTCCGGCGCGAGGATCATCGTGAGGT
Source organism: Microbispora sp. GKU 823 (assembly GCF_002027145.1). Lineage (NCBI taxonomy): Bacteria > Bacillati > Actinomycetota > Actinomycetes > Streptosporangiales > Streptosporangiaceae > Microbispora > Microbispora sp. GKU 823. Next base: position 228,788 of record NZ_MWJN01000002.1, read on the forward strand.
CGGCCTCTTCGACGGCCTCGCCCGGCGACAGCACGCGCAGGCCGTCGGCCTCGGCCTTCTCCCGGCTCTTGGAGCCCTCGGGCAGACCGACCCGGACGTCCACACCGGAGTCACGCAGGCTCAGCGCGTGCGCGTGGCCCTGGCTGCCGTAACCCAGCACCGCGACGTGGCGGCCCTGGATGATCGACAGGTCGGCGTCGTCGTCGTAGAAGATCTCAGTCACTTGCTTGCCTTTCACGGGTTGTCCGTCGCGACGTGCCTGCCATAGGAGCTATGCGCTGCGGTCGAGGGCGCGAAGCGAGCGGTCGGTGATGGAACGGGCGCCGCGGCCGATGGCCACCATGCCCGACTGCACGAGCTCCTTGATGCCGTACGGCTCAAGGACCCGGACGAACGCCTCCAGCTTGTCGGTCGTCCCGGTGACCTCGATCGTGACCGCGTCCGGGGCCACGTCAACGCAGCGTGCCCGGAAGAGGTTCACGAGTTCGAGGACGTGCGACCGGCTCTCGGAGTCGGTCCGCACCTTGATCAACATCAGCTCGCGCTGCACCGACTGGCTGTTGTCGAGCTCGACGATCTTGATGACGTTGACCAGCTTGTTGAGCTGCTTGGTGACCTGCTCCAGCGGGAGGTCCTCCACGTTGACGACGATGGTCATCCGCGAGATGTCGTCGTGCTCCGTGGGCCCGACCGCCAGCGAGTCGATGTTGAACCCGCGGCGGCTGAACAGGGCGGCGACCCGGGCCAGCACGCCCGGCTTGTTCTCCACCAGGACGGACAGCGTGTGGCGGCTCATGCCATCTCCTCGCACTGCTGGTCGTGATCGGGTCGGGCCGGGGCGGGGCTCATTCTCCACCCTCCCAGTTCGGCGCCATGTCGCGGGCGTACTTGATGTCGTCGTTGCTGGTGCCGGCGGCCACCATCGGCCAGACCATCGCGTCCTGGTGCACGACGAAGTCGACCACCACCGGCACGTCGTTGATCTCCATGGCCTTGCGGATCGTCTCGTCCACGTCCTCCGGACGCTCACACCGCAGGCCGACACAACCGTACGCCTCGGCGAGCTTCACGAAGTCGGGGATCCGCTTGACCCGCTGAAGATCGGTGTTGGAGTACCGCTCGTCGTAGAACAGCGTCTGCCACTGGCGGACCATGCCGAGGTTGCCGTTGTTGATGACCGCCACCTTGATCGGCACACCCTCGATCGCGCAGGTCGCCAGCTCCTGGTTGGTCATCTGGAAACAACCGTCGCCGTCGATCGCCCACACGACCTTGTCCGGGCAGCCCATCTTGGCGCCCATGGCGGCCGGGACGGAGAAGCCCATCGTGCCCGCACCGCCGGAGTTGATGAACGTCCCCGGGTGCTCGTACTTGACGAACTGCGCGGCCCACATCTGGTGCTGGCCGACGCCCGCGGTGTAGATCGCCTCCGGGCCCACCAGCGCGCTCAGCCGCTCGATCACGTACTGCGGGGCCAGCGACCCGTCGGCGAACTCCTCGTACCCCAGCGGGTAGGTCTCCTTGTAGCCGTTGAGGATCCGCCACCACTCGGTGTAGTCGCCCTTGCGGCCGTCGGCCTGCTCGGCCCGCACCGCCGTGATCAGATCCCCGATCACCTCACGGCAGTCGCCCACGATCGGCACATCCGCGTGCCGGTTCTTGGAGATCTCGGCCGGGTCGATGTCGGCGTGGATCACCTTCGCGTTCGGCGCGAAGCTGGACAGCTCACCGGTGACCCGGTCGTCGAAGCGGGTGCCGAGCGCGATCAGCAGGTCCGAGCGCTGCAGCGCGCCGACCGCGGCCACGCTGCCGTGCATGCCGGGCATGCCCATGTGCTGGGGGTGGCTGTCGGGGAAGGTGCCCCGCGCCATCAGCGTGGTGACCACCGGGATGCCGGTCAGCTCGGCCAGCTCCAGCAGCTCGGCCGAGGCCCGCGCCTTGTGCACGCCGCCGCCGACGTAGAACACCGGCCGCTTCGCCTCGGTCATCAGCCGGGCCGCCTCGCGGATCTGCTTGGAATGCGGCCGGGTCACCGGACGGTAGCCGGGCAGCTGCATGACCGGCGGCCAGGAGAAGGTGGTCGTGGCCTGCAGGGCGTCCTTGGAGATGTCCACCAGGACCGGTCCCGGGCGCCCGGTGGAGGCGACGTGGAACGCCTCGGCGATGGTCCGCGGGATGTCGTCGGCGTTGGTGACCAGGAAGTTGTGCTTGGTGATCGGCATCGTGATGCCGGAGATGTCGGCCTCCTGGAAGGCGTCGGTCCCGATCAGCGGCGAGGCCACCTGTCCGGTGATCGCGACGATCGGCACCGAGTCCATGTAGGCGTCGGCGATCGGGGTGACCAGGTTGGTCGCTCCCGGGCCGCTGGTGGCCATGCACACCCCGACTCTGCCGGTCGCCTGCGCGTACCCCTCGGCCGCGTGGCCGGCGCCCTGCTCGTGCCGTACAAGCACGTGCCGGACCTTGGTCGAGTCGTAGAGGGGATCGTAGGCGGGGAGAATGGCCCCGCCGGGGATCCCGAACACCGTGTCGACCCCGACCTGCTCCAGCGCCCGCACGAGGGCCTGGGCACCTGTCATTTTCTCGGTCATCGGCTCGTTCCTTGTGGCTGAGCTTGCTTGTGGCTGGGCTGCTTGGCGTGACTCCTGGCATAAAAAATGCCCCATCCGCTGGGCGGAGCTGGGGCGCGCGCAGGACCGAGTGCTTCGTCAGGCTGCGCGCCTGCGAAGTACTACGAGGATCCCACCGCTATGCATGGCTACAACGATGTCCGATGGAGCGCCTCCACGTCAAATCATCTGGGACGCCCGTCTCGCCATCCAAGACACCCACAACGGACTCCCAGGTTATGCCATCCGGCGCCCCTCCAGCGTCCCGGGACACCGAGCGAGCCGGATGGGCGCGCCTCCGGCACGGCCGGGCGGATCCACGCGGCCCCTACGAGCGACGCGGGGAACACCGAGCGAGCCGGATGGGCGCGCGCCGGTCTGGACTGAGGAGCGCGCGGGAGCGAAGCGACCAAGCGCGACGAGGGAAGACGGCGGATCTAAGCGCCCATACGAGCGACGCGGGGAACGCGGCTAAGCCGTGTTCTGGAGGGTGGTGGTGGGCATCAGGGAGTCGACGCCGCGTGCGGTCATGGGGCGGGCCACCAGATAGCCCTGGCCGCGTGTGCAGCCCATCTTGCGCAGCAGGTCGAGTTGCTCGGGACGCTCGATGCCCTCGGCGACGACGATCAGGCCGAGGTCGTTGCCGAGTTGCACGATCGTCTTCGTCAGCAGGGTCAGCGTGTCGTCGCGGCCGAGTCCGGAGACGAACGACGGGTCGATCTTGATCATGTCGACCGGCAGCTGGCGCAGGAACGCGAGCGACGCGTAGCCGGTGCCGAAGTCGTCGATGGCCAGCCGTACGCCGAGGGTCCTCAGCTCCGAGAGCCTGCTGATCATCTCCCCGGCGTCCTCGACCAGCATCTCCTCGATGACCTCGAGGGTCAGCGCGCTGGCCGGCAGCCCGCTCTCGCTCAGCGCCTCCGCCACGGTCTCCACGAAGCGCGGGGCCATGATCTGCCGTGCGGACAGGTTAAGCGCCAGCCCGATGTCCCAGGACGACGCGCGCCAGGCCGCCACCTCGCGGCACGCCTCGCGCAGGATCCACTCGCTGAGCGGCACGATGATCCCGGTGTCCTCGGCGGGCCCGAGGAACTGCTCCGGCGGCACGAACGTGCTGCCGCGCCACCAGCGCACCAGCGCCTCGACGGCGGTCACCCGCGACGTGGCCAGGTCGACCACGGGCTGGTACTCGATCGCGAACTGGTTCTCCAGCAGCGCTCGCTGCAGGTCGGAGGCGATCTCCAGGCGGCGCAGGACGTCGGCGTGCATGTGGGTGGCGAAGACCTCCACCCGCCGCCCGCCGAGTTCCTTTGCCCGCGACATCGCCACGTCCGCGTTGCGCAGCAGGTCACCGGGAGGCAGGTCCTCCTCGGCGAACGCGACGCCGACGCTGGCCGTCAGCGCGACGTCCCGGTCCGCGACCCGGAACGGCTCGTTCGAGACCGCGCGTACGAGCCGCTCGGCCAGGTCGATGGCGGTCTGCGCGTCGGCGCCGCCGGATGCGCCGCCCTCAAGCAGCACCGCGAACTCGTCCCCGCCCCACCGGGCGAGCGTGTCGTCGGCCCGTACGGCCGAGCGCAGGCGGCGGGCGGCCTGGCCGAGCAGGTGGTCGCCGCTGGCATGGCCGACGGAGTCGTTGACGGAGGTGAAGCCGTCGAGGTCCAGGAAGATCACCGCGGTCCCGCCGGCGCCGCGGCGGCTGAGCACGTCCCTGGCGCGTTCCTCGAAGTAGGCCCGGTTGGGCAGCCCGGTGACCCCGTCGTGGAAGGTCAGGTGGGTGACCTGGTTGCGCAGGGCCACCTGGTCGCTGAGGTCGCGGATCGTGACCAGGACGAGGTCGTCGTCGCGTACGTGCCGGGCGGCGACCGACTCGGTGGGACGCCACGTGCCGTCGGAGGCGCGGAACCGGCAGGAGATGCGGGTGCCGCCCTCCTGCTCGGACCCGTCGTCCTCGTCCGTCATGCGATCGAGCAGAGCCTGTACGGCCGGCAGGTCCTCGGGGTGGATGTAGTCGAAGATCGGCCGGCAGGCGAGGTCCTCGGGGCGGTAGCCGTACGTCGTCTCGAGGCCTGGACCCACCTCTTGGATGACGCCGCCGGGGTCGCACACGAGCACGACGTCGCCGGTGTTCTCGGCGAGCCTGCGCAGTTGCTGCTCGCCGACGTCGACGAGGCGGCGCATGCCCGCGGTCTCGACCAGGAGCACGAACAGCCGGCCGAGCAGGACGAGGACGACCGAGGAGGCCACGACGACCAGGGCGGCGTCGCGGCTGCTCCCGATCGCGTACAGGGTGGCGACCAGCGTGGCGGCGGCGACCAGCACGAGCGGGGTGGCGGCCGTCAACGCGGCGGGCAGCGGCCTGGCCGGCCGGTCCTCCTGTACCCACGGCGCGACGGCGAGGACCAGCAGCATGGCCGGGACGACGAGCCCCGCCGCGAGCGGCGGGGTGTCGCCGTCGAGACGGGCGAGGGCCGTGGCCATCTCCGCCACCGTTATCGCGGTGAGCACCCCTACGCCGGTGAGCCCGACCACCCGGTTACCCGACCGGGACGCCGCCACGGCCGGTGTCACCGCGCACGTCGCGAGCAGGCAGACCAGGGGCAGCGCGAGCGCGACGAAGAACGCTCCGGTGTCCTCCGCCTTCCTGAACGCCGGGCCGAGCACGGCGACCCAGGCCACGGTGAAGACCGACGCCGCGCCCAGGTAGGCGTCGGCCGCCTGGCGTATCACCCCGCGCGTGAACGCGGGTGGTTTCACGGACAGGCCGCAGCCGATCGCGAGCAGCACCGACCCGACGAGCAGGAGCAGGTCGGCGAACGTGAGCACGAACGGCGTGCCGTCGGCCACGGGACGTACGCCGACGCCGAGGAGCCAGGTCAGCGACCCGGCGGCCATCCACCGCCACGCGCCCGGCTGGCGCCGGTGGGCCGGGACGACGCGGGAGGCGGCCATGATCAGCGAGATGGCCGCGAGCAGGCCGGTGACGACCCCCGCGATCGCGGTCACGACCGGCGCCGAGCCTCCGGTGACCAGGGCCACGACGACCGCCACCGCGCCGAGCCCGGCCGCGGTGGTGAGTGGGACCCGGGGGTCACGCCTGACTTTCACGCGCGTCGCCTCTGCACCTGTCGCCGCTTCACCGCCGGCCGTCGTGTCCTCCGGGGTTTCGGTGGAGGCCGGAGTCGCATAAGCGTCGCCGGGTTCGGTGGGGTGTGTCGTCACTGCCCCTCCCGTTCTCGACTCGGCTTTACTCTCCCTGTCACATGGCCAGTGTGCGCACTGCCGCTGATCGAGAGGGGGACAACGAGCGAGTCGTCACCGATCTGATAACCAGCCGCGCACGCTGAGCTTCACCGTACGCACCCCAGGTCACGAGGCAGCCACGTTCCGGAATCCTTAATGGAGCGGTCAGTAATGCCCGGTGATCATGTTATCGAGTGGACGGCCCGTCAGATGACGGATGACCTGTTCCCGCACCAGCCTCCGTGTACGCCGTACGGACGCGGGCGTGCTGCCGGCGACGTGCGGGGTGATGAACACCCCCGGCGCGGTCCAGAGCGGGTGATCGGACGGCAGCGGTTCGACGGGGGTGACGTCGAGCGCCGCCCGCAGCCTGCCCGCCCGCAACTCAGCGAGCAGCGCGTCGGTGTCCACGACCGACCCGCGCGCGGCGTTCACCAGCAGCGCTCCGTCCTTCATCCGGGCGAGGAACCGGGCGTCCACCAGACCGGCCGTCCCCGCCGTGGCGGGCACCAGCAGCACGACCACGTCCGCGGCGGGCAGCAGCACCGGCAGTTCGTCCTGTCCGTGGACGTTGTCCCTGGCCGTGCGCGCCACCCGGACGACGTCCACCTCGAATCCGGCCAGACGCCGTTCGAGCGCCTCGCCGATCGAGCCGTACCCGACGATCAGCACGGTGGAGTCGGCGAGGACGCCGGTGTGGTGGTAGGTCCACTCGCGTCTGGCCTGGGCGGCCGCGAAGCCGGGGAACTCCCGCAGCATCGCGATCATCGCGCCCACCGCCCACTCGGCCGTGCCCGCGTCGTGGACGCCCCGCGCGTTGCACAGGACCGCCTTCGGCGGCACGTGCGGCAGGTAGGGCTCGACCCCCGCGGTCACGGTCTGCAGCAGGCGGAGGTTCGTCATGCGGCCCAGCAGGCCGGGGATGTCCGGCACCGGGACCAGCGGCGGCACCCAGATCTCCACCTCTTCGGGCGGGCCGGGTGGCGGCGTCTTCCCGTCGTACACGGCGCAGTCGAGGGCAGGGAGCCCTTCGGGCAGGTCCGTGAGCGCGTCGGCGATGTCCTGTGATGCGACCCAGATCTTCACGAGGAACAACCTAGGGAACCATCGCCCCCGCCAGCGAGTATGGGTAGGTGAGGAGGTCATGGGGGATGGCGAACAGGCATGGCGTGGGGCGCGGCGCTCCTGGGTGCGGCCCTTCTGACGGCGACCGTGGCGTGCTCGCCGGGGCAGGAGGGCGGAGGCAGGACTCCCCCGCCGCTACCCGCCGCGAGCGACGTCACCGGCGCCGCCGCGAGTGCCCCTACGAGTGCCGGCGCGGGCACGACTCCGGGCACGGCTTCGGGCACGGCTTCGGGCACGGCTTCGGGCGCGGCTTGCGGGCGCGGCTTCGGGCGCGGCTTCGGGCGCGGCTTCGGGCGGCGGTGAGACGAACGTCACGCCGGCCGCGCCGCGCACGCTGGTCACCGGTCTCGCGGTGCCCTGGGCGATCGCGTTCCTGCCCGGCGGCGACGCGCTGGTGACCGAGCGCGAGTCGGCGCGGCTGCTGCGGGTCACGCCGCGCGGCGAGGTCCACGAGGTCGCCGTGATCCAGGGCGTGTCGGCGAGCGGCGAGGGCGGCCTGCTGGGCGTGGCCGTATCGCCCCGCTACGCCACCGACCACCTCGTCTTCGTCTACTTCACGGCCGAGCACGACAACCGGATCGTCCGCTACCGCTACGACGGGCGGCTCTCCGACCGCCGGGTGATCGTCACCGGCATCCCGAAGGGGGCCATCCACAACGGGGGCCGCCTCGCCTTCGGCCCCGACGGCCACCTGTACGCCTCGACGGGGGAGACCGGCGAACGCGGCCTGGCCCAGGACAGGAACTCCCTGGGCGGCAAGATCCTGCGTATGACGGCCGACGGCCGGCCCGCCCCGGGCAACCCCTTCGGCACCCTCGTGTGGACCTACGGGCACCGCAACGTGCAGGGCCTGGCCTGGGACGACCAGGGGCACATGTACGCCACCGAGTTCGGCCAGAACACCTACGACGAGATCAACCTCATCGAGAAGGGCCGCAACTACGGCTGGCCGGAGGTCGAGGGGGTGGGCCACCGGCCCGGATACACCGACCCGCTGCTCACCTGGTCGACCGCCGAGGCGTCGCCGTCCGGCCTCGCGTACGCCCGGGGGGCGCTGTGGGCCGCGGCGCTGCGCGGCGAGCGCCTGTGGCGCGTGCCGGTGGACGCCTCGGGCCGCGTCGGCCGTCCGACCGCCCTGTACACGGGCGAGTACGGCAGGCTGCGCGCTGTGGCCGCCGCGCCCGACGGCACGTTGTGGGTGAGCACCAGCAACCGGGACGGGCGCGGAACCCCCAGGGACGGCGATGATCGGATCCTGGTGGTGCGGCCCTCCTGATCAGCGCCTCCTCTTGATCAGCGCCTTGCTCTTGATCAGCGCCTTGCTCTTGATCAGCCGCAGACGACCCCGGCCTGGGCGCGGTAGGAGGCGCGGAAGGTCTCCCGGGAGACCACCTCACCGTCCTGCCGCAGCACCCGCGTCACCGCGGCGGTGAAACCGGGCTGCCCCTGTGTCGCCACGCAGCCGGACCCGTGACCGGTCACTGCGGGCAGCGACACCCGCTGCCCGACGACCGGCCCCTGCAGGTCCACGTCGTACCGCTTGGTGCTCCACAGCGTCACGGTCAGCGAAGTGCCGGTGGCGGACGCCTGGACGAGCACACCGTACGGCGAGTCGTTCTTCCACCGCAGGTCGGGGCCGGGGAACGACACCGTGGCCTCGGTGCCGATCGGCAGGTGGGAGGCGTGGACCTCCGGCGGGGTGTGCTCGGTGACGCGAAGCCCCGCACGGATCACGGCGTTCATCAGGGTGGTCGCGACCTGGGTCATCCCCGCCGCCTCCGTGCCGGCCCGGCCGTGGATCATGGTGGGGCCGATGCCGTCGAAGCCCGCCGCCGCGGTGCGCGGGCCGACGACCTCGTTGAACGAGAACGTCTCCCCCGGTTCCACCAGGCGGCCGTCGAGGAGCGCGGCGGCCGCGCGGATGTTGCCCGCGCTCTGCGGGCAGCAGGCGTAGGAGGTGGTGAAACGGCCGACCTCCTCCCGGACCCCCATCCGCTGCGCCGCGTCGTCGGTGACCCGCGGCGGCCCGTTCACGACCGCCACGGCCACCGTACGACTGCCGCCGTCGAGGGCGGTCAGCACGTCCGCGGCGAGGCGGTCGGTGTCCACCCGGTCGCCCGGCCTGCCGGGCACCAGGACAGGCCGGCCGTCCTTGATCGTGAAAGTGGCGTCGCGGGCCGCCCTCGCGGGGCCGACCAGCGCGGGCTCGACGCCGGCGACCGCCCCCTCGGCGTCGAAGCGCGGCCGCAGGACCGCGCCGTCGGGCGCGAACGTCAGGTGCCGCGCCAGTGTGGCCGGCGACAGGCTGACGGAGGCGGTTCCGTTGGTCAGCGTGAGCGGTGCGGCCACCGCACGTCTCGCCCAGCGCAGGGCGCGCCGCACCTCGGCACGGGTGATGTGCGGCAGGTCCGTCGCCGTGGGCACCACGACGACGGCCTCGGGGTCGAGGTATCCCCTGACGATCTGGTCGGCCGTCGCTCTCCTGTCGATGACGCGGCCCTCCCGCGGATACCTCGCGACCGGGGTGACCCCGTCGAACGAGACGTCGCCCTCGCGCCCCGGGCGCTCCAGTGGCGCGGCGATGTGCCTGGCCACCACCTCGTCGAGTTTGCGGCGGTCCACCGACACGACCGGCTTCACCTCACGGCTGCCGGTCAGCGCGCTCCACACCTCCAGCGGGCTGGGGAAGCCCCCCGGCGCGGCGCGGACGGTGGCCTCGGCGTCGAGCATCAGACCGGCCTGCTGTGGGTCCACGGTCAGCCGCCGCGTGCCCTGCCGCACGATCAGCGGCGTCCTGGCCTGGGCGTACAGCCGTTCGCGCAGCGTGGCGACGGCCTCGGCCCTGCTCTGCCCGCCGATGTCCACGCCGAGCACCATCGTGCCGGGCAGGACCTTCCCCGCCATCGAGACGGCCGGCACGAGGTAGAGCGCCAGGAGCAGCACCGCCAGGCCGATCAGCGCACGGCGGAGCGTACGGCTCTGGGGAACGGGGTCCAGCAGTTCGAGGTCCGGCGGCGGGACGACAACGGGTTCCTCGGACGCCGGGCGCTCCGGGACCCGCCACGGCTCGACCGGCGGAGCCGGCGGCGGGAGGTTTCCGTTACCGGACGGCTTGACCGCCGGAGCGGCGGGAGCGGGAGGCTCGGCGAAGATGTCGGCCGACACCCCTCGCGGGAGGGCCGAGACCCCGCGGGGCAGCGAGGTGACGCGGCGCACCGGGTGTTTGTGCGGAGGAACGGACGCCGCCCCGGACGGATCCGTGGGCGGGTCGACGGACGCTCCGGCGTTACGCACGCCTCGGTCTCCTCCGGCTCAAGGTCAACTCCGATCAGTTAACCCTAAAACACCCTCCGCTGGATATGTCATGAAGCAACACCTTCCGCGCTCGTGTCGGGAGCGATCCGGCCGGGACAGGCCGACGCCGGCCACGCGGAACCGTGACCGGCCGTTTCACGCCCTGCTACAGGTGGCGTCCCGACGGCGCCTCACCGGATCCTTGCAAGGCGGCGCTCGTCAGGCATTCCCTAGCCCTGGACGCCGAGCTTCTCCAGGATCAGCTCACGGGCCCGGCCCGCGTCCGCCTTGCCCCGGCTGGCCTTCATCACGCCGCCGACCAGCGCGCCCACGGCGGCGATCTTCCCGCCGCGCACCTTCTCCGCGGCGTCGGCGTTGTCCGCCAGCACCTTGTCGATGATCGCCGACAGCTCGCCCTCGTCGCTGACCACCTGGAGACCGCGCTTCTCCACGACCTCGTCCGGGCCGCCCTCGCCGGCGAGCACGCCCTCGAGCACCTGGCGGGCCAGCTTGTCGTTCAGCGCGCCGGAGGCGACCAGCTCGGTCACCCGGGCGACCTGCGCCGGGGTGATCGGCAGGTCGGCGAGCGCCGTGGCCGACTCGTTGGCCCGCCGGGCCAGCTCGCCCATCCACCACTTGCGCGCGTCGGCGGCGGGGGCGCCCGCGGCCACCGTGGCCTCGACCAGGTCGATCGCGTCGGCGTTGTGCATGGCGGCCATGTCCAGGTCGGACACGCCCCACTCCTGCTGGAGCCGCTTGCGCCGCGCCGACGGAAGCTCGGGCAGCGCCGCCTTCAGCGACTCGACCCAGGCCGGGTCGGGCGCGATCGGCAGCAGGTCGGGCTCGGGGAAGTAGCGGTAGTCCTGCGCCTCCTCCTTCGACCGCCCGGAGGTCGTCTGCCCGGTGTCCTCGTGGAAGTGGCGGGTCTCCTGCACGATCCGGCCGCCCTCGGCGAGGATGGCCGCCTGGCGCTCGATCTCCCCGCGGACCGCCCGCTCGACGCTGCGCAGCGAGTTGACGTTCTTGGTCTCCGTACGGGTGCCCCACTCGGCCGAGCCGCGCGGCATCAGCGAGACGTTCACGTCGCAGCGCAGCGAGCCCTGCTCCATCCGCACGTCGGACACGCCGAGGGAGCGCATCACCTCGCGCAGCTCGGTGACGTACGCGCGGGCGACCTCCGGGGCGAGCCGGTCGGTGCCCGCGATCGGCTTGGTCACGATCTCGACGAGCGGGATGCCGGCCCGGTTGTAGTCGACGATCGAGTAGTCCGCGCCGTGGATCCGCCCGGTCGCGCCTCCGACGTGGGTCGACTTGCCGGTGTCCTCCTCCAGGTGCACCCGCTCGATCTCCACGCGGACGATCTTCCCGTCCACCTCGACGTCCAGGTAGCCGTCCGTGCACAGCGGCTCGTCGTACTGGCTGATCTGGTAGTTCTTCGGCATGTCCGGATAGAAGTAGTTCTTCCGGGCGAACCTGCACCACTTCGCGATGGTGCAGTTCAGCGCGAGGCCGATCCGGATCGTCGACTCGATCGCCTTCTCGTTGGCCACCGGCAGCGAGCCGGGCAGCGCCAGGCACACCGGGCAGACCTGCGTGTTCGGCGGCGCGCCGAAGGTCGTCGGGCAGCCGCAGAACATCTTCGAGGCGGTGCCCAGCTCGACGTGCGTCTCCAGCCCCAGCACCGGCTCGAAGCGCTCCAGCGCCTCGTCGTACGGCATGAGCGTCGCGGTATCAGCCATGCTGGTAACCCAGTCCTTCCAATGCTTCGATCATGTCATTCCACCATTGCTGGAAGGCGGGCACCTTCCGCAGTTCAGCGATGCCGGCGGTCTCCGCCACCGACACGTAGAAGTTCCGGAGCACGCCGTTCTTCTTGGGATTCATCCCGGCCTCGTCCCGCAGCAGGGTCTCGACCACCGCCTTGGGATCGGGGCAGGACTCGACCTCCGGTCCCGACACGGGCGCCCGCCCGAGCTTCCGCACGTTGAGCGCCCTGACGAGAGCCGCCTGGTCCGCGAGCAACCATGCCTCCGTCTCCCTCATCGGGACGACGGCCACCAGAGGTTCCTCGAAGTCGCTGGTCCTCCAAGTCTGCCGCATCCGCTCCAGCACGGGACCCGACTTCGCCGGTGGAGCGCCGTCGTGGTGGTACAGGACCACGTCGAAGGTGCCCCGCTCCTGCTTCAGCGCCGCGAGCACGGGCTCGGGACTCTGGTTTCCCGCCTTGGGCAGGCTGCGCACCTCCTGCACCTCCCGGCAGGAAGGAAAGGACTCGATCACGAGGTCCTCCAGGGCCCGGCGCAGCAGGATCGGCAGGAACCAGTCGTCGGATGGCCCCTCCCTGATGAGAACGCAGCTCAGGCTCCGCATCAGACCGGTTCCTCCACTCCGGCCCGGAACCTGTCGAGCTCGGAGTCGGTCACCCGCGGCCACCGCTCACCCTCCACGCGAACCGGCCCGGCGTCCTCCCTCAGCCGCCGCACCCGGCTCACCCGGCTGGGAACCTCGCCCTCGATGATCGTCGTCATGTCGAGGAACGCGATGTTCTCGTACGGCACCGCGTCGAGCACGACCGGCGAGTGGCTGGTGAAGATCGCCTGCCGGTGCGGCAGCGGCTCGCCCTTCTCGTCGCGCTCCAGAGGCATACGCAGGTCGGTCACCAGACCACGGGCCAACCCGAGCAACTGCCGGAGCCGCTCCGGAAAGACACCGTTTTCCGGCTCCTCGACCGCGACGGTCCCCCGGTCGTGCAATGCGGCCAGGATCGCGAGCATGCGGAGAGTCCCGTCCGAGGCGAACTCGGCGTCCAGGCCCTGATCGTACGGCGACGAGAACTCGAGCCTGACGTCCCTGCGACGCTCATCCTCAATGAGCGCGAAGTCGCTGATCTCCCGGACCAGGCCGACGAGATGCATCTTGATCTCGCCGACCACCCCGACCGGGCTGTTCTCCGACGCCGTCTCCCTCGCCAGCGACCTGAGGTGATTCGGCAAATCCCGCCCGCTGGCATCCATCCGTTTCGGACCACCGATCTCGCTCGCCTGTCGCAGCGAGCCGGCCTCCAGGTGAAGGGTGCGAACCAACGCCAGTTCTCGCCAGGTCCGGTACAGGACCCTCCCGTTGTCGACCCATTCGTCGCCCTGCCCCGGACCGGAACCCCGCTGCAGCAGAACCCTGGCGCTCTCGATCAGTCCGGGGGCCGCCGAGTGAGCCGCCGACACTCCTGAGGGGAGTTTGATGACCGCTCGTCCGCCGCTCGAGAAGCCCGGCAGCCACTCCGGGGAGAGACCGACCACCTCGGCCCAGCGATCCCTCCCGAACGGAAACTCCACGAGACGCTGCTTCTCGGCGACGATGCCTTCGAGAGCGTTTTCGGGGACCGACCACACGAACTCGATCTCGTAACGCCAGCGGTTGTGCAGATGTGCCGGAAGCTCACCGAGTAGAAACTCCAGGGCGAAGCGCATCCGGTCGACACGGGTGCCGTCTCCCCGCCTCCGGAACAAACCTCGAGCGTCGCCGCGCACCTCCGCCACAGCGGCGTCAACCCCTCGGGTGGCGGCCACCGAAACGAAGTTCAACGCGTCGAGGAGGTTCGACTTGCCACTGGCGTTGGTGCCGATGAGCACGAGGAACGGCGGCAGATCGAGCGCGAAGTTCTCGAAGGACTTGAAGCCGTCGATCTCGATGCGGGTGATCATGCCGCCGTTCCCCCTCCCCTCGGCGACTAGAGCGCGGGCGCGCGGGACAGCAGCGGGCCGCCCCACCGGCTCTCGAAGGCCTTCTCCACGGCGGCGCCGACCCGGTAGCAGCGGTCGTCGGCCAGGACCGGGGCCATGACCTGCAGTCCGACCGGCAGTCCGTCCTCGTCGGCCAGGCCGCACGGCACCGAGATCGCCGCGTTGCCGGCCAGGTTGGTCGGGATCGTGCACAGGTCGGCGAGGTACATCGCCATCGGGTCGTCGGCCCGCTCCCCGATCGGGAACGCGGTGGTCGGCGTGGTCGGCGAGACCAGCACGTCCACCTGCTGGAAGGCCGCCTCGAAGTCGCGCATGATCAGCGTGCGGACCTTCTGGGCCTGCCCGTAGTAGGCGTCGTAGTAGCCGGACGACAGGGCGTACGTGCCGAGCATGATGCGCCGCTTGACCTCGGGCCCGAAGCCGGCCGCCCGGGTCAGGGCCATGACCTCCTCGGCGCTGCGGGTGCCGTCGTCGCCGACGCGCAGGCCGTACCGCATGGCGTCGAAGCGAGCCAGGTTGGACGAGCACTCCGACGGCGCGATCAGGTAGTACGCGGGCAGCGCGTACGTGAAGGTCGGGCAGGAGACCTCGACGACCTTGGCCCCGAGCGACTCCAGCAGTTCGACGGCCTCGTTGAACCGGGCGAGGACGCCGGGCTGGTAGCCCTCCCCGCCGAACTCCTTGACCACGCCGACCCGCATGCCCGCCACGTCGGCGTGCCGCGCGGCCTCGACGACCTGCGGGACCGGCGCGTCGATCGAGGTCGAGTCGAGCGGGTCGTGGCCCGAGAACGCCTCGTGCAGCAGCGCCGCGTCCAGCACGTTGCGGGCGAACGGACCGGGCGTGTCGAGCGAGGACGCGAACGCGATCAGCCCGTAGCGGGACGAGCCGCCGTACGTCGGCTTCATGCCGACGATGCCGGTCACCGCCGCGGGCTGCCGGATCGAGCCGCCGGTGTCGGTGCCGGTGGACAGCGGGGCCTCGTAGGCGGACACCGCGGCCGACGAACCGCCGGAAGAACCGCCGGGGATCCGGGACAGGTCCCAGGGGTTGTGCGTCGGGCCGTACGCCGAGTTCTCCGTGGACGACCCCATGGCGAACTCGTCCAGGTTGGTCTTGCCGAGGATCACCAGGCCGGCCTCGCGCAGGCGGCGGGTCACGGTCGCGTCGTACGGCGGGTGCCAGCCTTCGAGGATCTTCGAGCCGGCGGTCGTCGGCATGCCGGACGTGGTGAACACGTCCTTGTGCGCGATCGGCACCCCGGCGAGCGGCCCGAGGGTCTCACCGGCGGCGATGCGCTCGTCGACCGCGCGGGCCTGCGCCAGCGCGGACTCCGCGTCCACGTGCAGGAAGGCGTTGACCCGGCCGTCGACCTCGGCGATCCGGTCGAGGTGGGCCTGGGCGACCTCGACGGCGGTGACCTCGCGGGAGGCGACCAGCGCGCCGAGCTCGGCGGCGGTCTTGCGAATCAAGCTCATTCTTCCTCCCCGAGGATCCGCGGCACGCGGAAGCGGTCGTCCTCCACGGCGGGCGCGCCGGACAGGGCGCCCTCGGGCGTGAGGCCGGGCCGTACGTCGTCGGGCCGGAACACGTTGGTCAGCGGAAGCGCGTGCGAGGACGGCGGGATGTCGTCGGCCGCCACCTCCGCGACGCGGGCGACGGCGCCGACGATCTGGTCGAGCTGGGCGGCGAAGTGGTCGAGCTCGTCGTCGGCCAGTGCCAGCCGGGACAGCCGGGCGAGGTGAGCGACCTCATCGCGGGTTATGGCGGACATGAGTCGTCGAACCCGTTTCATGATGGAGATTGGACCTACCCATCCTAGGGCTCGACACCGAGCGCGGCCGACCCGACGACGCCGCGTCACATGCTCTTAATGCGGCGCCCGCGTCGTGGCCCGTTCGGTGCGGGGGCTCGGTGTTGGGGCTCAGTGCGGCGCGAGACGGGCGCCGCCGCCCTCGCGGTCCCGGAAGGCGGCGCTGAGCCGGCCGCGCAACCAGGTGGTCGCCTCGCTCGCGGGCATGGGCTTGGCCAGCCACCACCCCTGGCCCGCGTGGCAGCCCATCTCCCGCAGCAGCGTCGCGACCTCCGGTGACTCGACCCCCTCGGCGACCGACCTCAGCCCGAGGGACCGTACGAGGTCGATGATCGAGCGGACGATCCGCTCGTCGTCCGGCGACTCCCCGAGCCGCCGTACGAACGACGCGTCGATCTTGACCTCGGAGACCGGGAGCCGCTGGAGCCGGACCAGGGAGGAGTAGCCGGTGCCGAAGTCGTCCAGGGCCAACTGGATGCCGAGGCCGGCCAGGGTGCGGATGGCCTCGGCACTGTAGGCCTGATCGGTCATGAGGATGCGCTCGGTGACCTCCAGCCGGATGGCCTCGGGAGGCAGGTCCAGCTTCTCCAGCCCGGACTCCAGTTGCTCGGGCAGGCCCGTATCCAGCAGATCGCGGGCCGACACGTTGACCGAGACCGGCACATCGATGCCCGCGTGCCACCACCGGGCCGCCTGCCGCAGCGCGTGGCCGATGACGTGCTGGGTGAGCTCGCGCATCAGGTACGACTGCTCGGCCAGCGGGATGAACTCGGCGGGCGAGATCGGCCCGCGCACCGGGTGCCACCAGCGCAGCAGCGCCTCGATGCTCTCGACCCTGCCGTCCTCCAGGCTCACCTTGGGCTGATAGTGGAGCTCCAGCTCGTCGGCGTCGATCGCCCGGCGCAGGTCGCCGAGCAGGCTCAGCCGTTCCGGCGAGTTGCGGTCCTTGCCCGGCAGGTAGAACTCGACACCGGTGCGGCCCTCCTTGGCCAGGTACATCGCCACGTCGGAACGTTGCATGAGCAGCTCGAAGTCGGGCGCGTGGTCGGGGTAGAGCGCGATGCCGATCGACGCGTCGAGGTCGAAGGTCATGCCCTCGAGGCGTACCGGCTCGGTCAGTGCGACCCGCAGCCGCGAGGCGACCTCCTTGGCCGCGTGGGCGTCCCTGATCGACGGCAGCAGCACCGCGAACTCGTCCCCGCCGAGGCGGGCCACCACGTCGCCGGGCCGCACGCTGTGGGTGAGCCGGTGGGCCACGATCTGCAGCAGCCGGTCGCCGACAGGATGGCCGAGCGTGTCGTTGACCTCCTTGAAGCGGTCGAGATCGAGCAGCAGCAGCCCCACCCGCTCGTGCTCGCGCGCCTCGGCGAGAGCCTCCTCGGTGCGCAGGATGAGCATCTTGCGGTTCGGCAGGCCGGTGAGCCCGTCGTGGGTCGCCTGGTGGTCGCGGCGCAACGAGAGCGTCGCGGTGAAGTAGACCGCGGTCAGCGGCGCGACGAACAACGGCACTAGGGCCGTGGAGTGCGCCATGACGACCACGACCAGCGGCGCGAGGCCGAGCAGCGCCCCGTAGACGAGGGCCTGCGGGCCGATCGACGCCTTCATCACCCGGGCCAGCGGCCGGCGCTCGTGCAGCGCCACCGCCTGGCAGACCAGGATCGCGCGGACCGCGAAGTACGCCGCCGCGGCCAGCGCGATGGCGGGGATGTCCCCGCCGTCGGGCGTCCAGGGCGCGCGGGGCGCCGGATGCGCGCCGAACGCGGCGAAGGCCGCCGCGGCCGCCGTGCAGGCCAGGGTCACCTGCGCGAGGTTGAACAGCACCCGGTGCCAGGCTCTGCGGTGCACCAGCCCGCTGACCACCACGGCGACCGCCTGCATCAGCACCGCCGTGGGCAGGCCCTGGTACATCAGCACGGCGAAGGTGAACATCGTGGAGGTCGGCGTGCCCCCGACCAGCGTCGAGGAGCTGAACATGACCGGGCGCAGCTCGCCCAGCACCACCAGGACGGTCAGCATCCAGAACAGCGGAGTGCGGGCCACCTCGCTCAGCTCGCCGAAGCCGAGCCGTACCTGCGTGATCACCAGCGCGGTGACGCCGACGGCGGTGACCGCCGTCAGGTAGGCCCACAGGGGCGAGCCAGGGCGCGGTCCGGTGTCCCGGGTGTCGACGGGCGTGGACATTTCGCCCAGGTCGACGGCGGGCAGGAGGACGCGTGGCACCCCGGCAAGCGGCATAAGACCGCGTGAAAGCGTCATCGGTAAGAAACCCCCCAAGAGGTCACTATGGGAGGGTACGGCCTCTGGGCCACTTCGCGAAACCGCTTGGGCACACTGCGTCACCATGATTTCTGGAGATATCACGGTCTGACCGGACTTGCGGTGAAAGTTTCAAGTGCCCCACAGGTCCGATCCCCCGCCCGCCTGCGCCGATTAGGTTGGCCGTCCAGACAAACCCCAGGCGACCCTTCTTGGACCCGCCATCGGCTCCCTACCATCCGATAGACCTGTGGGAGCGCTCCCACATTACCGGACGGAGTATTTCCATGTCTCGCAGATTGACGGCGGCTGTGCTCACAGCGGTCGCCACGGCCGCGGTGGGAGCGTCCGTGCTCACCTCCTCCGCCGCACAGGCCGCCGACTCCGCCTTCTACGTGGATCCGACGACCAACGCCGCCAAGTGGGTGGCCGCCAACCCCGGCGACAGCAAGGCCCCGGTGATCAGGGACCGCATCGCCGCCGTCCCGCAGGGCCGGTGGTTCGCCAGCTACAACCCCTCGACCGTTCGCAGCCAGGTCGACGCCTACGTCGGCGCCGCCGCCTCCGCCGGCAAGATCCCGATCGTGGTGGTGTACGAGATGCCGAACCGCGACTGCGGCGGCGCGAGCGCGGGCGGCGCCCCCGACCACCGCGTCGTACCGCGCCTGGATCGACCAGGTCGCCGCGGGTCTCGGCGGGCGGCCCGCCTACATCATCCTGGAGCCCGACGCCCTGTCGATCATGCCGAACTGCATGAACTCGTCGCAGCAGGCCGAGGTCCAGGCCTCCATGGCGTACGCCGGAAAGAAGTTCAAGGCCACCTCCCCGAACGTCAAGGTCTTCTTCGACGCGGGTCACGACGCCTGGGTGAGCGCCTCCGACATGGCCAACCGGCTGCGGGGGGCCGACATCGCCAACAGCGCGGACGGCATCTCGCTCAACGTCTCCAACTACCGGTTCACCTCGGGCCTGGTCTCGTACGCCAAGAGCGTCCTGTCGGCCGTCGGCGCGCCGAATCTGAAGGCCGTGATCGACACCAGCCGCAACGGCAACGGCCCGGCGGGCAGCGAGTGGTGCGACCCGGCCGGCCGCGCCACCGGCACCTGGAGCACCACGAACACCGGCGACTCGGCGATCGCGGCGTACCTGTGGGTCAAGCCTCCGGGCGAGTCCGACGGCTGCATCGCCCCCGCAGGACAGTTCGTGCCGCAGCGGGCCTACGACCTGGCGATTGCCGCCCCATACACCCCCTCGCCGTCCCCGTCGCCGTCCCCGACCCGGTCCCCGTCGCCCTCGCCGTCGCCGTCCCCCTCGGCTTCTCCGTCGCCGTCTCCGTCGGCCTCGCCCTCCGCGTCGCCGTCTCCGTCTCCGTCGCCGACCTTCACCGGCGACCGGGGCTGTACGGCGGTCTACAAGGTCGTCAGCTCGTGGCAGGGCGGCTTCCAGGGTGAGGTCACCGTGACCAGCGCGGGCACCTCGGCGATCAACAACTGGACCGTGAAGTGGACGATGCCCGGCGGGCAGTCCATCAGCCAGTCGTGGAACGCCAACCTGACCGGCAGCACCGGCAGCATCACGGCCTCGAACCTGAGCTGGAACGGCAACATCGCTCCCGGCGGAAGCGCCACGTTCGGCTTCCTCGGCAGCTCCAGCGGGGCCCCGTCCACCCCGTCCCCCCTGGTCTGCACCACCTCCTGACCCTCACCGCATAATCCAGGCGTGCCGTACGGCTCCCCAGCCGTACGGCACGCCTTTTGTTGAATGAGGAGGGCGCGGTCTCGGCCTCTTTGAAAGCCCGCTGCCAGGACTGCAGGATGCACAATGTAAGATCGCATCTACGTTAGATTGATTCTACGTATGATCGAGGCGACTAATGGAGTTCAAGGGGAGAGCCGCCGATCTCGAGCTACTCAATCGGCAGTTGCGGCAGGTGGCGCAGGGGTCAAGCGGCACTCGCGGGCGCGCTGTGATCATGACCGGTCGGCGTCGGGTGGGAAAATCGCGACTGGTTCAGGAGTTCTGCGACCGCGCCGGCGTGCCGTACGTGGTCTTCCAGGCCACCAGGGGCCGCAACCCAGCGGCAGAGCGCTCCGACTTCGTCGCCATGCTTGGACAGTCCGCCCTACCGGGGGCCGAGTTGATCGCCGGGGTACAGGCCGGAGACTGGAACCAGGCACTACGCGCGCTGGCCGTGGCCGTGCCCGACCAGGCACCCAGCGTCGCGGTGATCGACGAGGTGCCGTGGCTGGTGGAGCAGGACCACGAATTCGAGGGGGCATTGCAGACGATCTGGGATCGGCACCTGTCCGCCAAGCCGGTGCTGCTCATCCTGGTCGGCAGCGACCTGTCGGTGATGGAGGCGCTGCAGTCCTATGGCCGCCCCTTCTTCGGTCGCGCCGCGAAGATGACCGTCCAGCCTCTCCACCCTGCGGATGTGGCCGTCATGACCGGACTGGACGCCGCCGACGCCATCGACGCCTTCCTGATCACCGGCGGTTTTCCCGAGGTGGTCCAGGCGTGGCAGCCCGGCATGAACCGCGTCGATTACCTGCGGGAATCGTTGGCCAATCCGCTGTCCGCGCTGCTGATGGCCGGCGAGCTGTCGTTGCTCGGCGAGTTTCCCGAGACCTCCCACTCGCGTGCGGTCCTGTCGGCGGTGGGCAGCGGGGAGCGCACGTTCTCCGCCATCGCGACCGAAGCGGGTGGCGCCACCCCCCTGGCCTCCGGCACGCTTTCCCCGCTGCTGTCCACTCTCATCGACAAACGGGTGCTGGCCGTAGACACCCCGCTGTCGACCAAGCCGGACACGAAGAACAAGCGTTATCGCATCGCCGATCCGTATCTGCGATTCTGGCTCGCCTTCCTCGACCGTGGCATTCCGCTGGTCGAACGCGGCCGGGGCGAACGTGTCCTGGCTGCCATCGAACGCTCCTGGACCTCCTGGCGTGGCCGCGCTGTCGAGCCCGTCGTCCGTGAGGCACTGCTGCGGCTGTTGCCCGACGACCGATGGCCCGAGACCGAGGCCATCGGCGGATGGTGGAACCGCCGGAACAACCCCGAGATCGACCTCGTCGGGGCGGACCGTGAGCCGGTCGCGCGGCGCGTGCACTTCCTCGGCTCGATCAAGTGGCTGGAGAACGGGTCCTTCGGCCGCCATGAGTACGAGAGCCTGGTGCGCGACATGCTCGCCGTCCCCGGCGCCGACCCCACGACTCCGCTGGTGGCCGTTTCCCGCTCCGGTGTCGATGACGCCCTGCCGCTCGCCGCGCATTGGGGCCCCGAAGACCTGCTGGCCGCCTGGCCGTGACAGCGGCGGTTCGCTCATCGCTCGACTGGATTCGTCTCCCGATGGCGCTGATCCGCCTCACGGTCGTCGCGATCCCGCCCGCACCGGGGCTGCGCCCTGATCCGCCGGCGCCGCCCCAGCCCGCTCTCATCGCCTCAGCAGCTCCGAGGCAGGTCGTCACTCCTCGGGGGTGACGGCGACGGCGCGGGCGGCGTCGGGGCCCTTGTCGAGGAGGACGTGGAAGCCTTCCTCGTCGAGGATCGGGACGCCGGCCTTGACCGCCTTGTCGTACTTCGAACCGGGGTTGTCCCCCACCACCAGGAAGCTCGTCTTCTTCGACACCGACGAGGTGACCTTGCCGCCCCTGGCGCCGATGGCCTCGGCGGCCTCGTCACGGCTGAAGTCGGTCAGCGTCCCGGTGACGACGAAGGTGAGTCCCTCCAGCGGACGCGGCCCCTCGTCGGCGGGCGACTCGTCGGCCATCCGGACCCCGGCGGCCCGCCACCTCTCGATGATCTCCCGGTGCCAGTCGACCGCGAACCATTCCTTGATGGTCGCGGCTACCCTCGGGCCGATGCCCTCCACCGCCGCCAGCTCCTCCTCGGACGCGTTGGCGATGGCGTCGATCGAGCGGAACTCCGCGGCCAGCGCGCGGGCCGTGGGCGGCCCGATGTGCCGGATCGTCAGCGCTACGAGCACCCGCCACAGCGGCTGGTCCTTCTTCTCCTTCAACTGCTGGAGGATCAGCTCGGCGTTCTTGCTCGGCTCACCCGAGATGTTGGCGAAGAAGGAGACGACCTTCGGCTCGCCGGTCTCCGGATCGATCTTCGGCAGGCCGGTGTCGGGGTCGCGGACCACCGACCTGATCGGCAGCAGCTTCTCGATGGTCAGGTCGAACAGGTCGGCTTCCGTGCGGACCGGCGGCTCCTGCGGCGGCAGCGGCTGGGTCAGCGCGGTCGCCGCGACGTAGCCAAGACCGTCGATGTCGAACGCGTTGCGGCCGGCCGCGAAGTAGATGCGCTCACGCAGTTGCGCGGGGCAGGAGCGGGCGTTCGGGCAGCGCAGGTCGGCGTCGCCCTCCCGCTCGTAGGCCAGTTCTGTGCCGCACTCGGGGCAGTGCGTGGGCATGACGAACTCCCGCTCGCCGCCCTGCCGCAGGTCCACCACCGGACCGACGATCTCGGGGATGACGTCGCCCGCCTTGCGCAGCACCACGGTGTCGCCGATGAGCACGCCCTTGCGCGCGACCTCCGAGGCGTTGTGCAGCGTCGCGCGCTCCACGGTGGACCCGGCCACCACCACCGGCTTCATCACGCCGAACGGCGTGACCCGGCCCGTCCTGCCCACTCCGACCTGGATGTCGAGGAGCTTGGTGGTGACCTCCTCAGGCGGGTATTTGAACGCGATGGCCCAGCGCGGCGCCCGGCTGGTCGAACCGAGCTGCCGTTGCACCGGAATCCGGTCGACCTTGACCACCACGCCGTCGATCTCGTACTCCGGGTCGTGGCGATGGTCGTTGTAGTAGGAGATGAACTCGCGGATCTCGTCGAGGCTCTCGACCACCTTGTAGCGGTCGCTGACCGGGAGTCCGAAGTCACGCAGCCGCTCGTAGACGGCCGACTGGGTGGCGGGCAGCGGGCCGCCGCCCTCCCACTTGCCGACGCCGTGGACGATCATCCGTAGCGGCCGCTGCGCGGTGACGCGCGGGTCCTTCTGCCGCAGCGAACCGGCGGCCGAGTTGCGCGGGTTCGCGAACGGCGGCTTGCCCGCGTCCATGAGCTGCTCGTTGAGCTTCTTGAAGCCCTCGACCGGCAGGAAGACCTCGCCGCGCACCTCCAGCAGGTCGGGCACGTCGTCCCCGTTGAGCCGATGCGGCACGTCGCCGAGCGTGCGGATGTTGGGGGTGATGTCGTCGCCGGTGCGCCCGTCGCCGCGGGTCGCGCCCCGCACCAGGCGGCCCTTCTCGTACACGAGTGCCACGGCCAGGCCGTCGATCTTCAGCTCGCACAGGTAGGGCCCGGGGTCGGCCTCGATCAGCCGCTCGGCCCTGGCCTGCCAGCCGGCGAGGTCGGCGTCGTTGAAGGCGTTGTCGAGGCTCTCCAGGCGCTGGAGATGGGTGACGGGGGCGAACTCCGTGGAGATCGGCGCCCCCACCTTCTGGGTGGGCGAGTCCGGCGTGCGCAGGTCGGGATGCGCCTCCTCCAGCGCGAGGATCTCCCGCATCCAGCCGTCGTACTCGGCGTCGCTCACCGTGGGCGAGTCGAGCACGTAGTAGCGCCAGTTGGCGTTCTCGATCAGCTCCGCGAGCTCGGCGTGCCGTTCCCGCGCCTCGGCCGGTGCGCTCTGTGCTTCTCCGCCGGTGCTCCCGGTGCTCCCGGTGGTCTCTGCGGCACCCGTCACGCTCTCGACCTCGCTCGCGGCCTCCGCGTGCCCGGCGGCCTCATCCGCGAGCTCGGTGCCGTCGAGCTCAGTGCCATCGAGCCCGGCGCCGTCGAGCCCGTCAGTCCGGTCAGCCCTGTCGGTCACGTCGCCCGTCTCCCCTCGTCAGACACCCAGGGCAACCGTATCTCCGGCGACCGACAGTTCGCGAAGGACGGGGCGGGAGCCGCACCGAGGACGTGGGCGACTCCCGCCGGACCGCTCCGGCGAGAGAGCCGCTCCAGACCGCGCGGCCCCTCGTTTCAGGAGCGATCGAGAATTACGGTAGACCGCTTGCAGCCCACTTTCATTCCTTTTTGTCCGGGTGTACTCGGGCCGGTCGCCGTGGATGGAGAGAGACCGGCCGAGGGTCAACCTCCCTGGGTCCAGACCCGTTCCCAGCGAGAGCACTTGCCTGTGATCCGGGTCGCGCCGCCCCGGCAGACCATGGCCTTGGCCAGCAGCATGTACCCGGCGTTCACCGTGAACGTTCGCGGAGTGGACTGGGAGCAGTTGCGGTAGGTCGCCGTGCGGTACTTCCCGCGGTCGGTGAGCCACTTGATCTTCACCCACGAACAGGTCCTGGCCCCGCCCGCGTCGTAGAGGTCGCCGACGATGCGCAGGCCCGACGAGCCCGACCGGACGTACCCGTTCGCCCAGCCCTTGGTGTCGGTGGACGCCGTCGGCCCCCATTCCCAGGTCTCCGCCGCGGACACGGACGACGCCGCCGACGACCCGGAGGCCGCGGCGGGCGCCGCGACAAGACCGGCGGCCAGAGCGGCGGACAGCCCGGCAGCGGCGAGAGGGAGCAGAAGGCGCGGGGCGCTTCGCATGGTCTTTCTCCTGAACGTCTGAACTTCCAGCACGTCAAGAGATACGTGACAAGGCTTGTGAATCACTTGGGGATGAGCTGGGAGGCCGCTTGGATCACCTCGCACACCCCTCGCGCGTGTGCTCGTCCGTTCAGACAGTGAGGTGTGGCCCGAGCCGGGCCAGCGCCTCGGCGGGCCCGGGCTCGGCCGCGAGGGCGGCGGCGAGCAGCAGCCGGGCCTTGGGCGCGGCGAGCGATCCGGCGAAGACGGCGCCCGCCTCCCGCAGGGTGGCTCCGCCTCCCGCCCCGTACACCGGTAGCGACGGACCGGCATGGCAGCGCGAGGTGACGAGCACGGGGATGCCCGCCGCGACGCACGCGCGGACCTCGCCGAGCAGGCCGGGGGTCGGGTTGCCCGCTCCCAGTGCCTCCAGGACGAGCCCGCGTGCGCCCGCCGCCCGGGAGGCGGCCACATGGACGCCGTCGGCGCCGAGGTAGGCGGGCACGATGTCCACCCGGGCCTCCAGGCCCCCGAGCTCCGCCAGGGTGAACCCGGGGAGACGTTCGGGCCTGGCGGCGATATGGACGCGCTCGCCGTGCACGCGGCCGACGGGACCGTAGCCGGGCGAGTCGAAGGCGTCGAGCGCCACCGTGTCGGCCTTGGTCGCGTGCCGTGCGGCGTGGACCCGTCCGGCCATGACGATGACGGCACCCAGCCCCCTGCCCGCGGTCGCGGCGGCGACCCGCAGGGCGTCCGCGAGGTTGCGCGGCCCGTCGCCGTCCGGCTCGCCCGCGTGCCGCTGCGCCCCGGTGAACACCACGGTCCGGCCGGCGCCCAGGAGCAGGTCCACGAAGAACGCGGTCTCCTCCATCGTGTCGGTGCCGTGGGTGACGACGACCCCGTCCACATCCGGGTCGGCGACCGCCGCGGCGACCCGTTCCGCGATCCGCAGCATGCCGTCCAGCGTGAGGTTGAAGCTGTGGACGAGCATCGCCTCGTCCACCTCGACGGTCACGGCCGGTCCTCCGGCCGCGCCGACCAGGTCGCGGCCGGAGACGGCCACGCTTACCGCGCCGCCGCCCGGCACGGAGGCGATCGTGCCTCCGGTGGTGATGACGCGGATCCGCGCGCTCATCGGGACAACGCCTCCTCCCGCTGCGGGGACGTACGGCCGGTCCTCGCCCGGGCGAGCAGGTAGTAGAGCCCGCCCGCGACGAGGCCGCCGGCGAGCCACGAGAAGTCGGTGTCGTTCAGCGCCCGGGCGATGGGGCCCTGGGTCGCGGGCACCATGCCGAACTGCCAGCTCCACGCCGCGAGCAGGCCCAGCCCGAGACTGATCAACGCGGGCCGGCCGGTCCCGCCGCCGGACAAGGCGTCGTCGCGGTAGAGGGAGAGCACATCGATCCGGCCACGGCGCAGGAGGAAGAAGTCGACCAGGACGATGCTCGCCCACGGGCTGATCCACACCAGGATCGAGACCATCCAGTTGTCGAAGGCGTGGGCGAAGCTGTCGGCCCGGACGAACACCGCGAGCACGACGGACGCCACGAGGCCCGCGACGAGGGTGAGCTTCCACCGTGCGATCCGGATGCCGACGGACAGGGCGGCGAGCGAGCAGGAGTAGAGGTTGAGGATGTTGGTGGCGACCGGCCCATGCATGATCAGCAGGAGCACGGGAATCGCCATCACCCCGAAGGTGCTCGTCACCAGGCCGGCGGGGTCCGCTCCGCTGCCCGAGGCGGCCAGGTACGCCCCGAGCGCGGCCAGCCACACGGTCGGCACGTACATGCCGAGCGCGGTTGACCAGAACACGGACCGGGCGGACGCACCGGCCCGGACGAAGCGGCTGTAGTCGGCGGAGTAGGGCAGCCAGGTGATCCCCCAGCCGACGCCGATCGCGGTGAGGAGCTGCGTGACCGCGGTGATCTTCGATTCCGGCGCCGCCGCGGCGGTCGTCCACTGCGGGTCGGCCTGGCTCACCGCGAGGACGGTCATGAGGGCCATGAGCGCCACGGTGGCCGGCACGGTGTACTTCTCGAAGGTGCGGATGGCGTAGAAGCCGTACAGCGCCAGGACGAGCTGGACGCCCATGATGACGGCGGCCACCAGATACTTCAGACCGGTGCCGCCCTGGATCCCCAGCTGCGCGAGGGTCGCCAGCACGAGGTCGAGCACGACCCAGGTGTTGACCCCGACCCAGCCCATGGTCAGCAGACCCTGGACGAGGCCCGGCACGATCGCCCCCCGGCGCCCGAAGGCCGCGCGACCGAGCACCATCTGGTTGACCCCGGTGCGATGTCCCATGACGTTGAACAGGCCGAACACGGCGCAGCCCACCAGGTTGCCCACGGCCACGACGACGATGGTCTCGATCAGGCTGAGGCCCAGGGTGACGCCGAGGGCGCCGAGGACCCAGTTGATAGGCGCGATGTTGGCGCCCGTCCAGATCCAGAACTGTTGCCACGGCGTGGAGTCGCGTGCCGAGGGGGAGATGGGCTCGATGCCGTGGGAGTCGAAGCGGACCGAGTCCGCCGAGCCGGAAGGAGAGGGGCCGGTAGGAGGGGGGTTGTGCATGGCTGCTCCTGATAGTGCTGGCGTCACACGCTGGTGTGACACCCACCACACAAGCAGGTGGGACAGAGGCCGGTAAGTGGACGAAGCTCTAGTAATCAACCCGACCACTGTGTACATTCACACGGTGTTCACGTTGCGGTCCCTGGTCGCGAACGCGTCGCTGAAGCTGAAGGTGCTGGTGCCCGGCCCGGAGGGCGCCCTGGACGAGCCCGTCGCGTGGGTCCACAACACCGAGCTCCCCGATCCCTCACCGTACGTCAGGGAGCGAGAGCTGGTGCTGACCAACGGCCTGTGGGCGGGACAGGCGAGCGCCGCCGAGTTCGTGGCGAACGTGCGGCTGGCGAGGGCCGCGGGAATCGTCTTCGGGCTGCGCCCGCAGACCCCGAGCACGCCGCCGGAGCTGGTGAGCGCCTGCCGGGACGCCGGCCTGCCGCTGCTGGAGATCGCCCCGGCGGTGCCGTTCACGGAGGTCTCCCAGGCGGTCTCCGCCATGTACACGGACCAGCGCCAGCAGGCCCTGGTCGGAATGGTCCGCAGGGGCGACGCCCTGGCGACCGCGATCTCGCGTGGGGCGGGCCCCTCCGGCGTGCTCGACGTACTCCGGCGGGACCACGACCTGCCTCTCGCCGTGGTCGACCGGATGGGCCGGGTGCTGGCGGCGGCGGGGGCCGACCTCGACGACGCCCAGGCGCGAGCGGTGGCCGCCGGGCTGGCCCGCAGGCCGCCGCCCCTGGAGCTGAAGCTGGAGCTGGACCGAGGCGAGACCCTCGCCGCGCTCTTCCCCGTGGGAGCGGTGGGCGACGTCGACGCGGCACTCATCTGCCTGCGCCCGTTGTCCGGCCTCGAACCTGCCGAGCAGGCGGCGCTGGAGCAGGCGGCCAGGTTCCTCAGCCTCGAGGTGGCCAAGCAGCAGGCGGTGCAGGCCATCGAGATGCGCTTCGCGGGCGAACTGCTGGAGATGGTGCTGTCCGGCGGGCGCACGGCCGAGGTGGCCGGCAGGCTGCAGGCGTTCGGCGTGGACGCGGCGGGGCCGCTGGCCGTGTTCGCGCTGGCCTTCTCCGGGCCGGAGCCCGCCACAGCGCACGGCCTTGCCGAGCTGGCCGGCGAGTTCCTCTCCGCCGCCGGGATCCCCGCGTTGGTGGCCGGAGGGACGCAGGACGTCGTGTCCGTGCTCTCCTGGCGGCATCCCGAGCCCGAGCTCCCCCTGCTCGCCGAGCGCCTTCTGGCGGCCGTGAACAGGCGTTTCCCGGGCCGGCGGGCGGTCGCGGGGCTCGGCGGGGTGGGCTCCGCACGCGGCGGGGCTCCGGCAGCCGCTGCTGCACGCGCGGGAGGCGTGCCGGGTGCTCCGGCGCTCCCCCCACGGACCGGCGGTTCGCGGCTTCGCCGAGCTCGGCACACACCGGCTGCTGCTCGGGCTGGTGGACTCCGAGACGCTGCGCGGCTTCTCCCGCGGCCTGCTCGGTCCCCTCCGGGAGCACGACGATCGCCGCGGGAGCGACCTGGAAGCGACGCTGCGTACTTTCCTCGATCACGACGGGCAGTGGGCGGCCACGGCGGCGGCCCTGCACATCCACGTCAACACCCTGCGCAACCGGCTGGCGAAGATCGCCGAGTTGACCGGCAGGGACGTGGGACGCACCGAGGACCGCGTCGACCTGTTCCTCGCCCTCGCCGCCGAGACAAGCTGAGCAGCACTGCCGACCGTGCCTGCCGAGCACGCTTGCCGAGCGCGCCTGCCGCCCCTGCCTGCCGACCGCGCCCGCGAACGGCGCCTACGCGGGATAGACCTCGGGGTCGACGACCGGCGGGGAGGGGCGGCGCGTGGTCAGATCCGGGTCGGCCGCCGCCAGTTCCGCCACCTCGCGGCACCGGGCGAACCGCACGTCCCCGCACTCCAGCGCGTACTCGACGAATCGGCGCAGCGCCAGGGCACGCCCCGGACGACCGGACAGGAACGGGTGCACGCACAGGTTGAACAGGCATCCGTAATGGCGCATCCCGTCGAGCTCGGCGCGCCACAACTCCAGCACCTTCCCCGGAGACTCGATCACCGATCCGACGTGCGGCGCGGGGAGGTAGGCGTACTGCTCCCAGTCGTCGAGCGACCAGTGCACGGGCAGCTCGACGATGTCGCGGGACCCGGTGACCAGCCGGTACGGCCGGTCGTCGCCCATCAGGGAGGAGTCGTAGAGCAGGCCGTGCTCGGCGACGAGGCCGGCGGTCTGCCACGATGCCTCCCACAGCGCGGCCCGATGCCCGGCGATCTCGATGCCCTGGCGGGCGAAGACCTCGAGGGCACGCTCGAAATCGGCGCGCTCCTCCTTCGCGGTCATCGACGTGGGCGGGCGGTGGCTGTAGGAGTGATGTGCCACCTCGTGCCCGCGCTCCACGATCGACGCGGCCAGCCCCGGCCGCTGCTCGGCGACCCAGCCCGGGACGAAGAACGTCGCCGGAACGCCGAGTTCGCCGAGCAGGTCCAGGATGCGCGGCAGGCCCACCTCCGGGCCGTACGCCTGGTGCGACATGGTGCTCGCGTGCCGGGCGTACTCGCGTCCGTGCGCGAGCACCGGCGTCTCGGCGTCGACGTCGAAGGTCAGGGTCACCACGGCCGCGGCGCCGTCACGCCAGTTCGCGCTCATCCCGCGTCCTTCCTCTCCCGGCCGGTCGCGCGGCCGTCATTCCACCGTCCCCCGCGTGCCGAGTGTCGCATCCCGGCGATCAGGACATCGCCCGCGCCGTACGCGACCACCGGCGCGCGTTGCCGAGCGTCGCCATCGGCTCCAGCATCCCGTGATCGAACCGGTCCAGCGGCAGGCCCTGGGCGAGACGCCGCGGGAGATCGGGGTTGGCCAGCGCGCCCCTGGCGACGGACAGCATGTCGGCATGGCCGTCCGCGAGCACCCGCGCCGCCTGGGCGAGGTCGTGCATGCCGCCGTTCGCGAGTACCGGAAGGCCGGTCGCCTCGCGGGCCAGGGCTGTGATCGTGACGTCGCCGTCGAGGCGGGCGGTCTCGATCCAGTCGCGGCCCTCGCTGGCGACGTGCAGGTACGTCGCGCCCGCGTCGGCGAGCGCGGAGAATATGATCTTCGCGTCCTGGGCGCCCCCGGCCCAGCGGTGCGTGAAATCGTTGACCTTGCCCTGGGACAGCCGCACCCCCACGCAGAAGCCGGGACCCAGTTCGGCCCGGATGCCGGCCACCACCTCGGCCGTGAGGCGCACCCGGTTGGCCACGTCGCCTCCGTACGAGTCGGTACGGCGGTTGGTGTAGTCGGTGAGGAACTGGTCCAGTAGGTAGCCGTTGGCCGCGTGCACCTCGACGCCGTCGAAACCCGCCTCCCGGGCCCGTACGGCCGAAGCCGTGAACCCGGCGATCGCCGTCTCGATGTCGGCCGTGCTCATCTCCCTGGGGATCGGCCACCTGCCCGATCCTCCGTACTCGGGCATCATCTCCCCGCGGGGCGGCACGGCGGACGGCCCGGCCGTCTCGTCGCGATAGCGGTTGCCCTGGGACAGCGCGCCGGCGTGCATGAGCTGCAGCAGGATCCGTCCGCCCGCGGCGTGCACGCGGCGGGTGATCTCCCGCC
Source organism: Microbispora sp. GKU 823 (assembly GCF_002027145.1). Classification (NCBI taxonomy): domain Bacteria; kingdom Bacillati; phylum Actinomycetota; class Actinomycetes; order Streptosporangiales; family Streptosporangiaceae; genus Microbispora; species Microbispora sp. GKU 823. The sequence continues at coordinate 259,542 of NZ_MWJN01000002.1, forward strand.
AGGCCGCGACGTGGGCGTCCGACGCGATGCCTGGCTGGTTGCGGTAGCCCTGGCTGTAGACGGTGTCCGTGTAGGTACCCTCGGTGATCACCAGACCGAAGCCGCCCTCGGCGAACTCGGAGTAGTAGTCGGCCATCTCCGGGGTCGGCGTGCCGTCGGGGGCCGCGGAGACCCGGGTCATCGGCGCGACCGCGAGCCGGTTGGGCAGGTCGAGGCCGGCGAAGCGGAAAGGCAGCAGGGCCGGATGATCCGGGGTGAACGCGCTCATCGGAAACGCACTCCTCGAAACGTGGGTTCAGTCGGATTCGGGCAGGACGTCGATCGCCAGCGACGTCGGTACGCCGCCGTTGATGTCCACCAGGTCCTGCGGGCAGGCGGAGACCACGAGAACGCAGTCCATGTCCGCCCGGAAGGTGATCGCGTCTCCCGGTCGGCTGACCGCGGGGAGCCAGTCGAGCCGCCCCTCCTCGTCGACGGGAATCCGCATGAAGACGTTGACCGGTTGCGGAGTGAAGGGAAGGGCCAGACCCATCGAGGCGAGCGCCCGGTGCAGGTTGCTCGCGCACGAAGCGTGTGACGGCTGCGCACCCAGCGCGGCGTACCGCTCCGGATCGCACGCGGCGATCAACATGTCGTGCCGGCCCGGGGACGTGTCGGAGACGAGCGTCAGGATCGGCCGACGGCGATCGGTGAAGAACCGCTCCCCCACCGCGGGGAACAACCGGTTCGTGGCACTGCGCGTGTGCGAGGCGCTGAGGTGCTCGGTGACGTCATCGGCGGCGAAGGCGAAGACGTCGCCCACCTGGCCGCCTTCGAGATCGACGACGCTGACGCGCCGGCCCTGCGGCACCCGCACCGCCCTCGCCTCCCGGGCCGGTACGACGGTCCGCTCTACGGCGGTGATCGGATTCATGCCTCAAGGCAACCATCGGAACCCCACGCGATGCCATGGAGCTTCCTTCAGTGAATCTCACTGTGGCTGTGTGAACATCCATCCCCGCTGCGAGCCGCAGCGCCCGTCACTCCCCGGGGTCCTCGCGCAGCACGCGGGCCGCCTCCCGGCACCGGGCCAGCGCCGCCTTCGCGTACGCGGGCGAGGCCCCGGCCAGGCCGCAGGCGGGGGTGAGCACCACCTGCTCGGCGAGCCGGGCGGGCGGGAAGCCGAGGCGGCGCCACAGCTCGACCGCCGGCTTGGCCACCACGCCGACGTCCGGCAGCCGGGTGTCGACCCCGGGCACGACGCCCAGCAGCAGGGCGAGCCCCTTCTCGATCGTCTCCCCGATGGCGTCCTCGTCGCGGCGGCGCAGCAGCGCCGCGTCCACCGACACGCCCCGCGCTCCCGCCGTACGGACTCGACCGTCGCGCACGCCCGGCGCGCAGCAGTGGACGACCGGGAAGGCGGGCTCCAGCGCGGAGAGCACGGTCTTCAGCCGCTCGGCCGCGATCGGGGACTCGACGGCGGACAGCCGCCCGAAGCCGGACGCGGTCGGCACCGTGCCCGCCAGCACCCCGGGCAGCCCCGGCTCGTCGATCTGGACGACGAGGTCGGCTCCCGGGACCCGGCGCCGGACCTCCGCCACGTGCTGCGCCAGCCCCTCGGCCAGCGACTCGGTCAGGTCGCGTACGGCTCCCGCGTCGGCGAGCACCTTGTCGCCGTGCCTGAGCTCGATCGCCCCGGCGAGCGTCCACGGCCCGCATGCCTGGATCTTGAACGGCCCCTCGTAGCCCTGGGAGACCTCCTCCAGGCCGTCGAGGTCGCGGGTGAGGTGATCCCTGGCCCGCTTGAAGTCCCGTCCCGGCCGGTCGGCGAGCCGCCAGCCGGACGGCTGCACCTCCACGGGCAGCTCGACCAGCAGTGACGCCGTACGGCCGATCATGTCGGCGCCCACGCCCCGGGCGGGCAGCTCGGGCAGGTAGGGCATGGGCAGTTCACCGAAGGCCGTCCTGACCGCCTCCAGATGGTCCTCGCCCGGGTAGGACCCCACACCGGTGGCCGTGGCCTCGCTCCACGGATAGTCGCTCACGTCACTAGCTTAGGGAACATGAAACTCACCAAACTCGGTCACGCGTGCTGGCGGCTGGAGAAGGACGGGCGGACGCTCGTCATCGACCCCGGCTCGTTCAGCGGCGAGGGGCTCATCGAGGGCGCGGACGCCGTGCTCATCACCCACGAGCACTTCGACCACGTGGACGCGAATCTGCTCAGGAACGCGAGCCCCGACCTGGAGGTCTACACCTGCCGGGCCGTCGCCGACCAGCTCGGCGAAATCCCGGCGAAGGTCCAGGTCGTCCACCACGGGGACGCCTTCGAGACGGCGGGCTTCCACGTGCGGGCGGTCGGCGAGTGGCATGCGCTCAACCTGCCCGAAGTTCCGCCCGTGCAGAACGTCGGTTTCTTCGTGGACGACGAGGTGTTCTACCCCGGTGACGCCCTGACGCCGCCGGGCGCCGAGGTTCCCACACTGCTCGTGCCGACCAACGGCCCATGGCTCAAGGCGGCCGAGACGATCCTCTACCTGCGCTACGTCCGGCCCGCCCGGGCCTACTCGACCCACGACGGGCTGGTCAACGAGATCGGCGCGAAGCTGATCGACAACTGGCTCGGCATGGAGGCGGACAAGCAGAAGGCCGACTTCCGCCGCATCCCGGCCGGGGAGTCCGTCGAGATCTCCTGATCTCAGACGGCCGAGGCGATCGTGGCGGAGCCGATGACCGTCTCCCCGTCGTACAGGACGGCGCCCTGCCCCGCCGCGACGCCGGTCGCCGGGCGGTCGAGCTCGATGTGCAGCTCGCCTCCGGACACCTGGGCGCGGCAGCCGTACACCTCGCCGTGCGCCCGCAACTGGACCGTGCAGGTGATCGGCTCGTACGGCTCCCGCACCGGGCCGTTCCACACCGGCCGCTCCCCCACGATGCTCCGGACCTCCAGTGAGGTGCGGGGGCCGACCGTGACCGTGTTGGACACCGGCTCGATCGACAGCACGTAACGCGGCCTGCCGTCGGCGGCCGGCCGGTCGATGTGCAGGCCCTTGCGCTGCCCGACCGTGAAGCCGTACGCCCCCTGGTGGCTGCCGACCACCTGGCCGGTGAGCGCGTCGACGATGGGCCCCTCGGACGCGCCGAGCCGATCGGCGAGGAACGCCCGGGTGTCGCCGTCGGCGATGAAGCAGATGTCGTGGCTGTCGGGCTTGTCGGCGACGGTAAGCCCGCGCCGCGCCGCCTCCTCGCGCACCTGCGCCTTGGTCGAGCCGCCCAGCGGGAAGATCGCGTGTGCGAGCTGCTCGCGGGTGAGCACGCCCAGCACGTACGACTGGTCCTTGGCCTCGTCGACGCTGCGCCGCAGCACGCCGTCCTCCAGCCGCGCGTGGTGGCCGGTGGCGACGGCGTCGAAGCCGAGCGCGAGCGCCCGGTCGAGCACCGCCTCGAACTTGATCTTCTCGTTGCAGCGCAGGCAGGGGTTGGGGGTGCGCCCGGCGGCGTACTCGCTGACGAAGTCCTCGACCACGTCGCGGTGGAACCGTTCCGCCATGTCCCACACGTAGAAGGGGATGCCGATGACGTCGGCCGCCCGGCGCGCGTCACGGGCGTCCTCCAGCGTGCAGCACCCGCGGGCGCCGGTGCGGTAGGACTTCGGGTTGGACGACAGCGCCAGATGGACGCCGGTCACGTCGTGCCCCGCCTCGGCGATCCGGGCGGCGGCGACCGCGGAGTCGACGCCGCCGGACATGGCGGCGAGGACGCGGAGCTTTCGTGTGGGACCCATAACAGTTCGAGGTTACCGCCCACCGGGCCGCGCCCGCGTTGGCATCGGGGCGGGCGGGCTGGGAGGATGCGGGGTCATGCGACTGTTCGGGCGCAAGAGCGAGTCCGCCGACCCCGCCGAGGCCATCGCGGCCTTCTGGACCTGGTGGGACCAGGCGCGTCCCCAGATCGACGCGCACGTCGAGGCGGAGGACCCCGAGGCCCTGGCCGAGATGATCGGCCCCGCCGTCACCGCGCTTCATCCGTCCCTCGTCTGGGAGATCGCTCCCGGCCGCATGGCCGTGAACGCCCTGGTCGTCAGCGCGTCCGGCGACCCGGAGCTGCGGCCGTTCGCCCACCGCTGGGCCCTGGCCGCGCCGCCGGCGGACGCGATGTGGGAGTTCCATCCGTCGCGGCAGGCGAACCCGCAGGCCGCGGATCTGACGGTCGACGTCGGCGGGCGGGAGTTCGGCCTCGACCGGCTGGTGGTGGCGCTGCGCGTGCCGCCCGGCACGCCGCGCGTGGACGTCACCGCCTTCCACCCGATCTTCCCCGACGTCGACGACGACACGCGGATGGAGGCGACCCTCCTCGCGCTCGACTGGCTGCTGGGCGAGGACGAGGTGGCCCGCTGGGTGGGCGAGATCGTGGCCGCGGAGTTCGAGCCGATCGACGCCCTTCCCGCGATCCACCTGCCCTCCGTCGTCGCCGACGTGGCGGAGGGCTTCGCGGAGGAGCAGTGGGCGCTCCTCGAAGGCCACACCGCCACCGGCGGCCGGCTGACGGCCGCCGCCCGCTATCCCCTCAGGCCGGTCGACTTCCCGCTGTTCGACCAGCACATCGCGGTCACGCTGCCCTACCAGGAGGCCGACGGCGACGGGCTGCCCACGGGAGCCTCCCTGGACGCGCTGCGCGACTTCGAGGAGCGGCTGAGCGGACGGCTGGCCACGCTCGGCTCGGCCGTGCTGACGGCCCACCTGAGCGCCGACCGCAGCCGGGTGCTGCACGTCTACGCCGACCCCGCGGCGGCCGTGCCGCCCGTGGTCGAGGAGATCGCCGCCGAGTGGAAGGAGGGGCGGGCCCGCGTCGACGTGGCCGAGGACCCCTCATGGAGTGCGGTGGCCCCCTTCCTGACCTGAACCGGACATTCGGCGCGTTTCACCGCATTTGAGCTCGGGCACGTCGCGATAGACGCAACGCGCGGGCGAGCGCCCGCGTTCCGCCCGTTCCCGCAGGCTGCGGGGCCGATCCGGCGATGGGATTGGGGTCGGACATGGCTCAGCGCGCACTGGACCGGTTGCTGAACGCGATCGAAGGCGATGACCGCCTCGACCGGGCGGGTCATCGGCTCGAACAGGGCCTCGCGTTCACCGAGAACCTCCTCGGGATCACCGGCGGCCGCACCCGCGGCTTCCTGCACGGCGTCTGGCTGGGGCACCCTCTCCACCCGGTGTTCACCGACCTTCCGATCGGCTCCTGGACGACGGCGCTGGTCCTGGACCTCGCCGGGCAGAAACGCGCGGCGCGCGCAGCCGTGGGAGTCGGCCTCGCCGGAGCGCTGGCCGCGGCGGTGACGGGCCTGCACGACTGGCAGCACACGCACGACCACGCCCGGCGCGTCGGCATGGTCCACGGCACGCTGAATACGCTCGCCCTCGGCCTGTACGGCTGGTCGTGGGTGCAGCGGGGCCGAGGGCACCACCTGCGGGGGCGGCTCGCCGCCCTGCTCGGCTATCCCGTCATCATGGTCAGCGGCTTCCTGGGTGGCACGCTCGTCTACCGCCACCGGATCGGGGTCGACCAGACCGGCAGGCAGCTCGAACCACGTCACTTCGTCCGCGTCATGGCCGAGCACGACCTGACCGACAAGAGCCCTCGCCGGGCGCGGGCGGGCGACGTGGACGTCGTCCTGGTCCGCGCGGACGGCCGCATCCACGCCCTGGAGAACACCTGCCCGCACCTGCGCGGCCCGCTGTCCGAGGGCTGGCTCAGGGACGGCGCCCTCACCTGCCCCTGGCACGGCTCCCGGTTCGAGCTGTCCAGCGGAGAGAGCCTGAACGGCCCGGCCGCGGCGCCCGTGCCGTGCTTCCAGACCCGCGTACGCGACGGATGGATCGAGGTGCGCCGTGCGCCTGCCGCGGCCACCGCCCCTCCCGGGAGCGCACTGATCCACCAGCAGGAGGTGCAGCCGTGAGGAGGAGGCAGCAGGTGCTCACGGAGGCGCCGCAGGCGCCGCCCGGCGGGAGCGGAAGACGGCGACGCGGGTGCTCGTGGAGCACCACGAGGTGTTGCGGGGGCTCATGCGGCAGCTGCGGGAGACGCCGCGCTCCCAGCCCGGCCGGCGGCGCGCGCTCGCCGACGAGCTGTTCGACGAGCTGTGGATGCACGAGCGGATCGAAGAGAGCGTCTTCTATCCCGCGATGCGGGACATCACCCCGGCCATCGCGGCGGCCTGGTCCGAGCACCGCCAGCTCAGCGACCAGCTGGCGGCGCTGGTGCGGGCCGACCCGCGGACCGAGCGGTTCGACCGGGAGCTGGGCGTGATGCACGACGCGCTGGAGTCGCACGCCCACCTGGACGAGGAGCGGCAGATGTTCCCGGAAATCGAGCGCTTCGCGGACGAGGAGCTGCTCGTCGACCTGGGCGACCGGCTCCAGGCCCGCCTGGAGTGGCTGCGCTCGTCACGGCACATCCGGGCGGTCCTACGACTGCAACGGGCGCTGCTGCGCCGTACGGCCCGGTAGGCGCGGCGATGGCGGCGGGAGGTCACGGGTTCCGGCGGGGGCCGCTCGCGACGGTCGTGTGGCGCTGCACCGGGCTCCGAGGGCAGGTTACGACAAACCGGCACGTCGGGCGCGCTCGACGACGTGCCCGATGACCTCCGCGACCCGGTCGACGTCCTCCTCCGCCGAGGTGTGGCCGAGGGAGAAGCGCAGCGAGCCGCGGGCGCGTACGCCGTCCTGACCCATGGCGAGCAGCACGTGGGACGGCTGGGCGACCCCGGCCGAGCAGGCCGACCCGGTGGAGCACTCCACGCCCTTGGCGTCGAGGAGCATGAGCAGGGCGTCCCCCTCGCAGCCGGGGAACGAGAAGTGGGCGTTGCCCGGCAGCCGGTTGACCGGGTCGCCGTTCAGCACGACGTCGGGCACGGCCAGCCGTACGCGCTCGATCAGGTCGTCGCGCAGCGCCGACAGCCGCTCGGCGGTGGCGGGCTGCCGCGCGACGGCCGTCTCGACCGCCGCCGCGAACCCGGCGATGGCCGGGGCGTCGAGAGTGCCGGAGCGGATGTCGCGTTCCTGCCCGCCGCCGTGCAGGACGGGCACCGGATCGACGCCCCGGGCCAGCAGCAGCGCCCCGACGCCCACGGGACCGCCGACCTTGTGGCCGGAGACGGTCATGGCGTCCACGCCGGACTCGGCGAACGAGACCGGGAGCTGGCCGACCGCCTGCACCGCGTCGGTGTGGAAGGGGATGCCGTATTCGTGCGCGATGGCGGCCAGCACGGGCACCGGCTGCACGGTGCCCACCTCGTTGTTGGCCCACATGACGCTCACCAGCGCCACGTCGTCCGGGTCGCGGGCGATGGCCTCGCGCAGCGTCTCCGGATGCACCCGGCCCCGCTCGTCCACCTCCAGCAGCTCGATCCGGGCGCCGTGGTTGTCGCCGAGCCAGTGGGCGGGGTCGAGGGCGGCGTGGTGCTCGACCGAGCTGATCAGGATCCTGGGCCGCTTCCTCGCCCAGAACAGGCCCTTGATGGCGAGGTTGTCGGCCTCGGTGCCGCCGGCCGTGAACACGACCTCGCTCGGGCGGGCGCCGAGCGCGCAGGCGATCGTCTCGCGCGACTCCTCGACGACCCGGCGGGCCCGGCGGCCCGCCGCGTGCAGGGACGAGGGGTTGCCGACCTGCCCGAGCTGGGCGGTCATCGCCTCGATCGCCTCGGGCAGCATGGGTGTGGTCGAGGCATGGTCCAGATAAGCAGCTCCCACGACCCCTCCCTGACACGTATTCAGCCCACCAAGCGTATCCGGGCGAGCAAAGGACACCGGCACGTGTCGCAACTTAACCGTCCAGACGGTACAGTAGAGGGCATGAGGAGGGACGAACTGCTGGACGCGGCCGAGGGCCTGCTGCAGGATCAGGGCGCCCAGGCCCTGACCCTGGCGGCGGTGGCCGAGCGCGCCGGTGTCAGCAAGGGCGGTCTCCTCTATCACTTCGCGAGCAAGGACGCGCTCGTCAAAGGCATGATCGAGCGCCTGATCGCCGATTTCGACGCGCTCATCGAGGCGCAGTCCGAGAGCACCTACACCCGGGCGTACGTCGCCGCGACGTTCGAGGCCGTGGAGACCGGCCGGCTGCGACGATGGGCCGTGGTCACGGGCGCGGCCGGCGATCCCGGACTGCTCGCGCCGCTGCGCGAGGCGATGGACCGCTGGATGCGGCAGGGCCTGGACGACGAGCCCGACCCCCTGACCTCCCAGGTCGTACGGCTGGCCTGTGAGGGCGTCTGGGAGGTCGCCACCCACTGTGCGGCGATCATCGACTACGCCGCGATCCGCGCCAGGCTGCTCGCCCTGTTGTAGCGCGCCGCTTGTGAACAGCGCCGCTTGTTGACCCCTGACCCACACCTGGTGGTCGCCCTTCCTTCCGGCTCCGCCGTGAAAGGGCGACCTGCTGGTGTCTGCCCGTAAAACCGGGCCCGGAAACCCACTCCACTCACCTGGAAAGGAAGCTGTGATGACCCGCGCTTTGAGGAAGGCCCGTCACGGGGCAGTCCTCACCTTTGTCCTGGCCGGCCTTATGTGTGGAACTTTCACCGTGCGCCTCCCGGCGCTGGCCGACCGGCTCCGCCTGCCGGAGTCGTCGGTCGGGCTCACCCTGCTCAGCTGGGGGATCGGCGCGCTGCTCACCATGCAGCTCATGCGCGTCGTCCTGGCCAGGATCGGCAGCCGAGGCGTCCTGCGCGCGGCCGCTCCCCTGTGCGCGGCGTCACTGGTCCTCGTCGCGTTCGCGCCGTCCCTCCCGGTGCTGGCCGTGGCCGCCGCGCTGTTCGGCATGGCGTTCGGCGCGGTCGACGTCGGCATGAACGCCCAGGGCTCGACCGTCGAGCGCGCGTACGGCCGGCCGATCATGAGCGGCATGCACGCGGGATGGTGCGTCGGCGCGATCTCGGCGGGCCTGCTGGGCACGGCGGCCATCTCCCTGGGCCTGTCCCTCACCGTCCACATCCTGGTCGTCGCCCTGGTGTCGGTGCCGGCGGCGCTGGCCCTGAGCCGTCTGCACCTGCCCGACCCCGCGCCCGAGGCGGACCAGGCGGGCCAGGCGCAGGCTCGTGCCCGGCGCAGGCTGCCCGGGGTCGTCTACCTGCTCGGCGCGGTCACCTTCGCCGCGTTCATGGTGGAGGGCGTCGTCGCCGACTGGAACGGCCTCTACCTGATCGGCACGCTGCACGCCTCCGAGGCGGTCGCCGCGCTCGGCTACCCGGTGTTCGAGGCGGGCATGCTGCTCGCCCGGCTGGCCGGCGACCGGCTTCGCGGCCGCTACGGCGCGCGTGGGCTGATCACGTTCTCCGGCGCCGCCACCGCGCTCGCGTTCCTCGTGGTCATCGCCGCGCCGGTGACCGTGGCCGCCGTGGCCGGGCTGTTCTTCATCGGGCTGTCGGTGGCGACGATCTCGCCGATGGCGCTGTCGCTGGCGGGGACCGCGACGCGCGAGCCCGGCCCGGCGATCGCGCAGGCGAGCGCGATGGGCTACGCGGGCCTGCTGCTCGGGCCCGTGGTCATCGGCTTCCTGTCCACCGCGGCCTCGCTGCGGCTCGCGATGGGCGTGGCGGTCGTGCTCGGCGTCGTCATCGCCGTGGCCGCACGGCTGCTGCCCGCGTCCCGTACGGAGATCATCCCGCTGCGGGCCTCCGCGGAGGACGAGGAGCGGTCCCTTCCCCTGGCCGCGTGACTCCCGGACCGCCCCGGCAGACGGAAACGGCGCCGCACTCCTCGTGCGGCGCCGCTTCCGGCCCGGGTCCTACTTGCGCTTCTCGATCTCCTCGGTGAGCTGCGGGACGACCTGGAACAGGTCGCCCACGACACCGAAGTCGGCGATCTCGAACAGGGGCGCCTCGGCGTCCTTGTTGATCACGACGATGGTCTTGGAGGTCTGCATGCCGGCCCGGTGCTGGATGGCGCCGGAGATGCCGGCCGCGATGTAGAGCTGCGGGGAGACGGTCTTGCCCGTCTGCCCGACCTGGAACTGGTGCGGATACCAACCGGCGTCGGTCGCGGCCCGCGAGGCGCCCACGGCCGCGCCGAGCGCGTCGGCGAGCTTCTCGATGATCGCGAAGTTCTCGCCCGAGCCCACGCCCCGGCCGCCGGAGACCACGATCGCGGCCTCGGTCAGCTCCGGACGCGCGCCCTTCTCCTGGACGACCCGCTCGACGATCCTGGCCGCGCGGGCGGCGTCCGACAGCGCGACCTCCACCTTCTCCTCGGCGCCGGCCGCGGCCGCGGCGACGGGGGCGGTGCTGTTCGGCCGGACCGTGATGATCGGCGTGCCCTTGGTCACGCGGCTGTGGACGTTGACGCCGCCGCCGAAGATGGACTGCTCGGCGACGAAGCCCTCGCCGACGCCCACCGCGTCCGAGATCACGCCGGAGTCCGTCTTGACCGCCAGGCGGCCGGCGATCTCCTTGCCCTCGCCGGTCGCGGCGACGAAGACCGCGGCCGGGGACCGCTCGGCCACCAGGTGCGCCAGCACCTCGGCCTTGGGAGCCACCACGTAGTCGCCGATCTCGTCGGCCGCCGCCACGTAGATCTTCTCGGCGCCGTACTCGGCGAGCCTGGCCTTCGCGGCGTCGGAGTAGCCGGGGCCGGCCCACACGGCGGCCGGGGTGCCCAGCGACCGGGCCAGGGTCAGCAGTTCGAGGGTGACCTTCTTGACGTCACCGTCGACGTGCTCGACGAGAACCAGAATCTCACTCATCCCAAGCCCCTCAGATGAACTTCTTCGACGCGAGGAACTCGGCGGCCTTGGCTCCGCCGTCGCCCTCATCCTTGATCACGGTGCCCGCGGCACGCGGCGGGGCGGCGGCGAAGTCGACGACCTCGCTCCAGGAGCTCGCCAGGCCCACCTGGTCGGCCGCGATCTCCGCGTCGGCGACGCCGAGCGTCTCGACCGGCTTCTTCTTGGCGGCCATGATGCCCTTGAACGACGGGTAGCGCGGCTCGTTGATCTTCTCGACCACCGACACGACGGCGGGCAGCGACGCCTCGACCTTGTCGTAGCCGTAGTCGGTGATCCGCTCGACCCGGATCGAGGTGCCCTCGACCTCGACCTTGCTGGCGAGCGTGAGCTGCGGGGCGCCGAGCCGCTCGGCCAGCATCGCGGCGAGCATGCCGGTGCGGGCGTCGGTCGACTCGGAACCCAGGATCACCAGGTCGAAACCGATCTTCTTCAGGGCCTGGGAGATGGCGTAGGAGGTGCCGAGGGCGTCCGAGCCGTGCAGCGCGTCGTCGTGCAGGTGCACCGCCTTGTCGGCGCCCATCGCCAGGGCCTTGCGGATGGTCTCGGTCGCCTTGGCGGGGCCCATGCTGAGGACGGTGACCTCGCCTCCATGGGCCTCCTTGAGCCGCAGCGCCTCCTCGACCGCGTACTCGTCGAGCTCGTTCACGACGCCGTCGGCGGCGTCGCGGTCGAGCGTCTTGTCATCGGACCTCAGCTTGCGCTCGGTCGCCGTGTCGGGGACCTGCTTCACGCAGACGACGATGTTCATGGCCGGTGGCCGACCTCCCCTTTCCGTACGGCTGACGCCGCGGTTCTCGGTACGTGGCGCGGGGTACGCGCACGTGATGCAAGACTGCCAGGTGCTCGCGGGCGCGCCTGTGCAGGTGGCCCGGGTGTCGAACTGACCCTGGTCCCCCCAAGGCGTATGTTACCCATCGGTAGCTTAGGTGCAAACCTCCAGGTTTTTACGGCCGCGTCCTTCGGTTGAGGAATTACCCAGAACCCGGTCACGCCCACTGCCACCCTACCGAACTATGTTCCGGAGACGTCGCGGAGGTCCCTGTAGCCGGGACCTCCGAGCGGCGCCCGCCGCCCACGCCCGCCACTCCATGATCGTAAGCAGGCGGGACCACGCGGCGCTCACCGTGCTCCGGTGTCCGATATGTTGGCATTTTGGGGCTGATCTTGGGGGGTCTCTGCCGGTGCGTGGGACGTGGCTGATCGTGGCTGTTGTCGTGAGCCTGTCCGGCTGTGGTGTGGTCACCGATCTGGTCGCCCACCGCGCCGACGCGCCGAGCACGGTCACGTCACCCCGGCCGGCGTCGAGCACCGCCCCCACTCCCTCCGCCGGCGAGACCGGGCTGACCATCTCCCAGGCGAGGCAGGCCCTGCGGGAGTGGGTGGGCAAGTACAACGCGACGCTGCGGAAGCGCGAGTGGTGGAACCAGAACGACCGGCTCGACGCGCTGTTCGTCGAGGCGGCCCTGCACGAGGGCGTGATCGAACGCAACCACGAGATCTTCGGGACGAAGCCGGGGCACAAGCCGATCAACGTTACCGGCACCCCGACGATCTACCTGCCCAGGCCGGAGCGGCAGCAGCCGATCGGCGACTGGTTCATCGCCCAGGCGACCTACAAGGACACCAAGGGCCATGCCCGCCCCCACGTGCTCGCGTTCTTCCGCTCCCCCGGGCAGTCGTTCAGACTGGCCGTCGCGACACCGATCCACTGGGGCGAGCGGATGCCGGAGCCGCGGCTCGACGCCGACGGCTACATCACCGACATGGACACCACCGTGGCGCGTGCCGTGGCCGAGGAGTACCTGAACTTCTGGAACAACGAGAAGAAGGAGGGCGCCTCCGGCTACCGCCTGGCCAAGGACAGCTACAGCCGCAAGGTGTTCCCCAAGGTGTACAAGGGAGCGTACGTCGCGTTCGCCGGGCACGGTTCGGTCTTCGGCTTCCGTACGGCGGACGGCGGCTCGTTCTTCCTGTTCGGCATGGTCAACGACCCCAAGCACGTCAACCAGGTGCTGAGCGAGGCGCTGCTGGTGCCCCAGGGCAGCAAGACCATCCGGGAGCTCGGCGGCAACTGGTTCTCCTAGCCCCCAGCGGGATTCAGCTCGCGAACACGAGCATGACGAGCAGGAACAGGACGGTGCCGACGGCCAGGAGGAGCGTCGCCGTGCTGAACAACGTGCTGAGCAGCGCCCACACCGCGACGGCCCCGACGCCGCCCGCGAGGTCCACCACGAGCCGCCGCCTCGACTTCCCCATCAGCCCGAACCCCGCGTCCACGAGCAGGGCGATGCCGTAGAGCACCAGCAGGAGAAGCGACACCTCGGGCAGGTCGGCGCGCGCCGCGGCGGCGAACAGGCCGACGACCACCGCCGAGCCGATCACCCAGCGCCGGTGCAGCTTCTCCCGGTGCGCCGCGCGCGTGTCGTCCACCTCTCCCCGCCGGGTTCCCCGCGAGGGCCGGCTCTGCCGCCGGTCACCGGGCCGCCACTGCTGGGTGGGCGCCTCCGACAGGCCGGGCCGCGCCGGCTCGATCCCGTCCAGCACCGGGGCGGCCTCCTTGAGGAGCCCGGCCAGCTCGGCCGTCGCCGGGCGGTCCGCGGGATCGGCGCTCAGGCACCGCTCCACGATCGGGACGAGCCAGGACGGCACGCCCGACAGGTCGGGCTCGCGGTGGACGACCCGGTAGGCGATCGCCGCGGCCGGCCCGGTCCCGTACGGCTGCCGCCCCGACGAGGCGAAGGCCAGCGTCGCCCCCCAGGCGAACACGTCGGCCTCCGGCCCGGCCTCCCGGCCCTCCAGCACCTCGGGGGCCAGGTAGCCGGGCGTGCCGACGACCGCGCCCGAGGCTGTGACCGAGGCCGACTCCAGCGCGCAGGCGATGCCGAAGTCGATCACGTACGGCTCGCGCTCGGAGACGATCACGTTGGCCGGCTTGAGGTCGCGGTGGACGACGCCGGCCGCGTGGACGGACTCCAGCGCCTCCGCCAGCCCCAGGGCGAGCCGCAGCAGGTCGGCCCCGGCGACCGGACCGTCCTTGGCCACGACCGTGCTGAGCGGCCTGCCCTGGACGTACCGGGTGACGATGTAGGGCCGTTCCCCCGACAGCGAGACGTCCAGCACCTCGGCGACGTGGGCCCCGCGAACGCGGCGCATGGTCTCCACCTCGCGGGCGAGGCGGGCGATGGCGAACCCGTCGGAGGCGACGTGGGGATGCAGGACCTTCACCGCCACCGTGCGCCCGTCGGGGTCGAGCGCGAGGTGGACCTCACCGAACCCCCCGGAGCCGAGCGCGGAGACCAGACGGTAGGGACCAAGCTGTTCCGGCGTACCCAAACTGTGTCTCCCGCTTCGCTCGGGGCCCCCGCTTCGCTCGGGGCCTCCCGGTTCACCGAGGGACCGGGGCGGTCAGGTCCAGAAGGTCAGGAAGCCCAGGCCGATCCTGTCCATGATGTCCCCGATCACGCCGCCGATCAGGTTGACGACCGTGTCCTGACCCTTCTGTTTGAGATCCGCGACGATGTGGTCCACCGCCACCGACGGCGGCCGCCAGGGGACCCACGAGGCGTCCGCGGACAGCGCCGTCATGACCGCGAACAGCGCGACCGTGCCGACCGCGATCGTCACGATCATTCCCGCTCCGGGGCTCCGGATCACCGCGCTCAGCGTCCGGGACACGGCCTTGCGGGGGGCCTTCCCGCCCGGGAGGAGGAACAGCCCCGCCACGAAGGCGCCCGCGGCGTACGCGGCGGCGGGGTCGGGCCTGACCCCGCCGAGGTAACGGAACCCGCCCCACACGCACATCGCGAACATCACGGCCAGCGGCACCTGCACCACCGTCGCCAGCCCGGCCTTGATCAGCGCCCAGGGCGTGCCGAGCACCGCGAGGAGCGGGTCGGCCCCGCTGCTGCCCCGCGCGGCCCGGCGGTCGGCGAGATCGCCGAGCAGGTACTGCCCCACCCGCAGGCACAGCGCCGCCACGACGGCGAACAGGCTCACCACGACCGGCAGCAGGCAGGCCAGAGCCACGATCGTGGCCAGCAGCAGGGCCGCGAGCACCGGATGCGGGGCCCGGTAGGGGGCCCGCCTCGGCTCGGGCTCGTGCGGCGCGACGGGAGCCGGCGGCGGCGCGACCCGGGGCTCCGGGTAGCCCGCCACCCGCTGGTCGGTGTACGGCTGGTACACGGGTTGCTGATACCCGGGAGGCTGGTACGGCGGCGGGGGCGGGCCCCCCTGCCCGTACGGCGGGGCCTGCGGATGCGCCGGAGGCGGCGCGGACACCGGGCGGCGCTGCCGGGGCCCCCGGGGCTCCCTGCGGGGGCGCTCCGGCTCCACGTAGTTCACCGGCGGCAGCAGGTCGGAGTAGCTGTCGTCGTCGGCCGGCAGCATGGAGGTCCGGCTTCCGTTGGCGCCGTTCACCGGGCCGCCCCCGTTCAAGCCGCCCGTGTTCCCCCGCGCCGGCTCGTCGAGCACGCGCGTGCCGTCCAGGATCCGCGTCCCGCCGTCACGTGGCGGCTCGTGGGCGGACTCCTGCAGCACGGTGACCGAGGGGTCGAGCGAACGGGTGAGCCGGAGCAGCGACGCGGCCGTGGGACGTGACGTGGCCTCGGGCGCCAGCGCGGAGCGGAGCCAGCCCCGCAGCCAGGCCGGCGCGAGATCCACCTGCGCCTTGCCTTCGAGGATGTTGTAACAGACCGACTCGAACGTGCCCGAGCCGAACGGCGCCTTCCCTGTCGCCGCGAAGAACACCGTGGCCGCCAGCGCGTGCACGTCGGCGGCCTGGGTGATCTCGGTGTCCCGGATGATCTCCGGAGCGAGGTAGCCGGGCGTGCCGACGAACATCCCCGTCTGGGTCAGCCGGGTGGCGTTGACCAGGTGGGCGATGCCGAAGTCGATCACGAGCGGCTCGCCGTCCACGAGCATCACGTTGGCCGGCTTGAGGTCGCGGTGGATGACGTCGGCCGCGTGGATGGCGACCAGGGCCTCGCACAGCCCCACCGCGAGCCGGATCACGCCGTCGTCGGCGAGCGGCCCGTCCTCCAGCACCGTCTGCTCTAAGGTCCGCCCGGGGGCGTACCGCGTCACGATGTAGGGCGCGGCGCCGGTCAGGTCGGCGTCGAGCACCTCGGCGACGCGCTTGCTGCGCACCCGCCGCATGGTCTCGACCTCGCGGGTGAGCCGGTCGCGCGCCTTGAGGTCGGTGGCGACGTGCGGATGCAGGACCTTGACCGCGACCTCGCGCCCCTCCGCGTCCAGACCGAGATGGACCACCCCCATGCCGCCCTCGCCGAGCTGCCTGAGCAGCCGGTAGGGCCCGATCCTCTCCGGAGCCTCAGTAGCCGACATGTCGTCCCCCGTCACCCGTTCCCCGCCTGGTTACGCAGGTCTCTCAGTCGTTCCAGTACTGACACAACGTCGATTGGGCCCCAGAAGTGCCCTGCTGTCTGTTTACCCAGGAGGCTGGAGAGCGCGATCGCCGCCGTCAGCACCGCGAAGGCGCCGATCCCCCAGGCGAGCCCCTTCGCCGCTCCCTCACCGGGCACCAGTGAGGCCAGCGTCCGCCGCATCTGCCTGCCCGGGCCCACCACTCCGGGCCCCGCGCAGATCGTCCACAAGGCCGTCGCGATCCCCCAGCTCAGCGCCGCGAGCCGGAGCGCGGGCGTGCCGCCGAGGAGGACGGTGAGCAGCAGCGTCACCGGCAGCCCCAGGATCAGCGCGTACGGCACGAGCGCGATCGTGACGCCGATCGACTTCACGAGCTCCGCCGGACGGCTCAGCACCCGCAGCACGTCGGCCGCCGCGGCGCCCGCCGGACGGCGGGAGTTGAGGTGCGGCTGGGCCATGTCGGCGGCCCGCAGCAGCACCACGGCCGGCACGGCCACCAGGCACACCAGCAGCGGCGCCACGACCGCGAGAGACGTCATCACGACGAGCAGCAGCGCGCTCGCCACGCCGTACGCCTTGGAGCGCTGGAACAGCCCCCCGGGCGGGAACGCCATGGGCGGCACGGTCGGCGGCGGCACCCGCACGGTCGGCATGAACGGCGCGGGGTTCGGCTGGTGGATGTGCGGAGTCCGCTCGTAGATCTCGGGCGCGTGCCCGAAGAGCGCGTGGTCGCGCGCCGCCACGTCCCCCTGCTCGTAGGACCCGTGCTCGTAGGAGCCGTGCTGTGGGGACCCGTGCTGTGGGGAACCGGGTTGGGTGAACGCCGAGGACGCCGCGCGTGGTCCCGTGGGATCGCCGGTGACGGCCTGGCGCACCTCCTCGGAGGTCACCCGCCGGGTGGGGATGTCGCCCTCCGGGCGCAGCATCGGCGTGGGCCACTCGTCCGCCCGGCCACGCGGCGGCGCGGGCGGCCCACCGGTCGTGGGAGCCGGGCCCGACACGGGCGAGCCGGGGTACGCGGGCGGACCGGACGGGCCGGTCGGCGGGGTGCGGGGCGGAGCCATCCGCGTGGGGATGTCGCCCTCGGCCGGGTTCTCCACCGGGCCGTTCCCTGGGCCGTTCGCTGGGCCGTTCGCCGGGCTGTTCGGCCCGAGGCCCGCCCGGCGCAGGTCCTCTCCGGTCACCCGCACGGTCGGGAAGGGGTCGCCGCCCCTGACCCGCCGCGGGCGTCTCGCGCAGCAGTGAGACGAACTCCTCGGCGCGGCCGCCCGGCTGGGCCGGCGCCACCGGCGGCGTCGCCACGGGCGCGACCGGCGGGGTGATCGGCGGCATCGGCGACCCGGTCGGCGGCCCGCCCGCGAGCGGCTGTTCTAACCGCAGTACATCCA